>JALENH010000167.1 GCA_022767895.1 Eubacterium sp. | reverse complement strand
CTCCCGGAACTTTTCCTCCGCCCAGTTCTTCTGGGATTCGTCAGAATAAGAATCCGGATGATATTTTCGACTCAGAGTACGATATGCCTTTTTTATTTCCCGGTCCGTTGCACCTCTTGTCACTCCTAAAACACTATATGGATCTCTTATCATTCTTTCCTCCGTTTCCGTTCCCTTGCAGACCACACGCCTTCATACAAAATGTTCCGAAGCACTGGTAAATCCTGCTCACAGGGCAGTTTCTCAAACTCCGCAATCGCCATGCGCAGTGTACCATCCAGTATTTCCTGAATGCGTTCGTCCAACTTGTCTTCCTCTTTCCAATCCAGAAAGGGATTATAGCACCCTTTCTTCTGATCCTGTTCTAAATCCATCCAGGCATCCATAATATAGATAAATTTCCCCAGATAAAATCCCATGGACCGCAATATATTCTGAAAAGCATCTTCCTTCCAGACAAACAGTTCCGCCATAAGTTCTCCAAAAGGCCTTGCCACCGCATCCAGATCCCGACACTTTTCATTCTCCAGTTCTGTCAATGCATCCAGTGATTTTGCAATCACCTCTGCCTGTCTCGGATACTTCTTTTCAATCTTTCTTTTCCTTCCTGCAAAAGCCTTCATCCCCAGATAGCCACTGAGTTTTCTCTCGTCCACCCAGTTATCCTTCAGATGATCATGAGTCAGGAGTATGTTCATATCCGCCGCATAGGCAGACACTTCATTCCATAACATATACTGCTTTTTTGCAGGATGAACCAGACACCTTTTCTTCGTTTCTTCTGTGGCAGGTTCGTACAGCGAACTCAAAAGAATCACAAGAAAAGTCATATCATAGGTCAGGGTCATCTGCCCCCGCCGGCCATGCCTCTTTTTCAATGTCCTGCACAGGCCACAGTAAAAACCTTTGTAGCGGGCAAACTCTCTTATTTTCAATTCCGGCTTATTCGCCTTCACGTAACCAAACATCACTTACCTCATTCCGAAGCATCATGTCTTTTTAATAAACTCAAACCGGCATTTCGGGCAGCTGATGGCAATCTTGCCACGCCCCTTCGGCACCCGAATCGTCTGATGACATTTCGGACAACGATACAGTTTCTTGGTACCGCTGCGTTCTTTCATCCGCAGACGACAGAATTTGAAATAATTCTTTACCGGATTCCAGGCCTTTAAAAACTTCTGATTTTCCATCTGCCTCTTATATATATTCCGAGAAAGACAGCGGAAAAAGTACAAAATAATGACAAGATAACTAAGTAAAATACATACAGGACTTATTACCGTTGTCCGGAACATAAGCTGCAATACAAAAAGCAGCAGATAAACGGCAAATAAGAAATTCCCCAGTTGGTCATTGCCATAACGACCAGCCATCACACGTCGCAGCCAATTCATAGTAATCACATCCTTCTAACATACTCTTACCTAAAAATGAAATCAGCTACTAGCATACACCTTTTTTGTGAACTTCCTATGAATATCTTACATATTATTGGCTTTCTTCCACTTGAAATACTGAAAGGTATAAAATATTGAAATGAATACCCATACAACAAAAAGTATAATGAGCGCCAAATTAAACACACCCATAGCATCCGCACCAACTAAAATATTTTTTGCAATAAAAATAACGGCAATGAACGCTGCACAGATCCAGCAGCTAATCATCTCACTTTTCCGATCCCGAACTGCCCGTGGTTTTCCCATCATGCCACTTCCTTTCTTCTAAAACAAATACTTTTTACACCTTATCATAAAATTTGTGAGAAAACAACCTTAAAAAATATTGCATTTATCCATATTCGAGCCACATTTAACCATTGTGCCCATTCAATTTTTGCCATATACTTTGTGTAGATTGAGTCAAACAGGAATGGAGGATACTATAATGAAAGAGAATAAAACGCTTACCGGGTTCCTTCCTCCTCTTGGATGGAATTCCTGGAACACTTTTACATGGGACATAAATGAAAATCTGATTTATGAAACTGCCGATTGTATGGCTGAACAAGGATATCTGGATGCCGGTTACGAATATCTGGTCATCGATGACTGCTGGAGCCTTCGGGAACGGGACGAGGCGGGTAACCTTGTTGCCGATCCGGAGAAATTTCCCCACGGCATGAAAGCGGTTGCCGACTATGTACATAAAAAGGGATTAAAATTCGGTATGTACTCCTGTGCCGGCACTCATACCTGCGCCGGATACCCGGGAAGCTTTGAACATGAATTTCAGGATGCCAGACAATTTGCCAGCTGGGATGTGGATTTTTTGAAGTATGATTTTTGTTTTAAACCCCGACATATGTCAGGGGAACTTCTTTATAAAAGAATGAATCTTGCCCTACGGAATTGTGGACGGCCAATCCTGTTTTCTGCCTGCAACTGGGGCGAGGACAATGTCCATGACTGGATCCGTGAGTCCGGTGCCCATATGTACCGCTCCACCCCCGACATTCAGGACAACTGGGATTCCATCCGAAACATCGCCCTGTCACAGATTGAAAAAGAAGCATTTACCGGCTCTTTCTGCCACAATGACATGGATATGCTTGTGGTAGGCATGCATGGTGGAAGCAATGATGAATTCATCGGAAAAATCGGCGGCTGTACGGATACACAATACAAGACACACTTTGCTCTGTGGGCCATGATGGGATCACCGCTGATGATCGGATGTGACATCCGTTCTGCCAGTGAGGAAACAAAAAAGATTCTGCAAAACCCGGATCTCCTTGCTATCAATCAGGATTCGGAATCCCGCGGTGCATACCGTATCAAGGTAGAGCCGCAATGGTTCCATGAAGATGAAGCATTCGTACTGGTAAAAGTGCTTGCCAATGGCGACCTCGCCATCGGATTATTTAATCTTAGTGACAGCAGCCGCGAGCTTACCGTCCAGTTCTGGGATATGGGCATTCCTTATGCCTCCGGCACTGCTCTCTCCCTCTATGATTGCCATGAGCACAAAGAATTGGGAATTTATAAAGAAAGATTTGCCGCTACGGTACCAGCCTGTGACTGCATCGTTGTACGGGCAAAACTGGTGTAGCCTATGACTTCTATACACAACCTGTGCAAAGAATGTGGCAAGCCCCTTTCCACCGACGAGAAAGCAATTTATATGAAACTTGTGGATCGCACCGCATCCCGTTTCCTCTGCCTCGACTGTCTGGGACAAAAAATGGGATGCGGCAGAAAACCACTGGAAGAGAGAATCCGCTATTACCGGGAATGCGGAAACTGTGTGCTGTTCCGGTAA
>JALENH010000142.1 GCA_022767895.1 Eubacterium sp. | reverse complement strand
GGAAAAGGAAATGGAATTGGAAGAAATTATGGAGCGGTTAGATGCTACCGTGACGAAGATGGAGCAGGAGAAGATGACTTTAGAGGAATCCTATCAGGCTTTTTCGGAAGGCATGGAACTTGTAAAGCAGGGGAATAAGGCGATTGACCGTGTTGAGAAAAAAATTCAGATTTTGATGGCAGAAGGAGAAGAAAATGGCGAAGGATAAATGGGAAGAAAAAATACAGGATGTGGAAGCTGGATTTACCCCGTATCTTCCGAAGGAAGAAGGTTATGCAAAAACCGTGCTGGAGGCAATGAATTACAGCATTCAGGCGGGGGGCAAAAGACTGCGTCCAATGTTTCTGTATGAAACATTTCTTATGCTTGGTGGAGAGGATGAGAAAGCAGTGCGTCCATTCATGATGGCGATGGAGATGATTCATACGTATTCGCTGGTTCATGATGACTTGCCGGCTATGGATAATGATGATTACCGCAGAGGGAAACTCACGACTCACAAAAAATATGGTGAGGCCATGGGAATCCTCGCAGGGGATGCCTTGCTCAATGCTGCCTATGAGACAGCGTTTCTTGCATTTGACAGCGATACACCACCGGACCGAATTGGAAGGGCATTACGTGTTCTGGGACACAAAGCCGGTATATACGGAATGGTGGGCGGACAGGTTGTAGATGTTGAGAACAATGGAAGTTTTGTGGAAGAAAATATGCTCCATTATGTTTACAAGAATAAGACAGCGGCTCTGATTGAGGGAAGTTTGATGATTGGCGGTATTCTTGCGGGTGCCGGGGAGGAGAAGATTCAGGCACTGGAAGAGATAGGGACATACATTGGCTTGGCTTTTCAGATTCAGGACGATATTCTGGATATTGTTGGTGAAGAGGATGTGATTGGAAAACCGGTTCACAGCGATGAGAAAAATGAAAAGTCTACTTATGTGGCTATGCATGGTCTGGAAACGAGCAGACAAAAGGTGAGAGAATACACGAAACAGGGAATAGAGACATTGAATGACATATCAGTAAAACGAGAGAATGATAAAGAATTCCTAAGTGAACTTCTTCTTTCCCTTGTGGAACGAGAAAAATAAAAGAGGAAAACGACAGTGAGTAAAATACTAAGTCAGATTGTAAAAGAAAATGATATTCATAATATCCGGCCGGAAGATTACCGACAGTTGGCAAAAGAGATTCGTGTAAAACTTGTAAGGAATATCAGCCGGACAGGAGGTCATCTTGCCTCCAATCTGGGTGCCGTGGAATTGACGATGGCACTTCATCTCTGCCTGCATTTTCCCGAGGACAAGCTAATCTGGGATGTGGGACACCAGTCTTATGTGCACAAACTGCTGACCGGTCGGGGAGAAGCTTTTTCCACCCTACGCCAGATGGGAGGAATCAGCGGCTTTCCGAAAGTGAAGGAGAATCCCAGTGATACCTTTGATACCGGACATAGTTCTACGTCCATCTCAGTGGCACAAGGGTTTGCAAAAGCAAGAGATCTCCGGGGAACAGACGAGAAAGTGGTGGCTGTAATAGGAGACGGTGCCCTGTCCGGCGGCATGGCGTTTGAAGCGTTAAATAATGCAGCGGCATTAAAGACCAACATGGTGATT
The DNA here is from genome assembly GCA_022767895.1 of Eubacterium sp. Classification (GTDB taxonomy): domain Bacteria; phylum Bacillota; class Clostridia; order Lachnospirales; family Lachnospiraceae; genus Eubacterium_F. The sequence goes on along the minus strand of JALENH010000142.1, from coordinate 9,795 downwards.
GTGCTAAATGACAATAAAATGTCAATTGCACCCAATGTGGGGGGAATGTCCAATTATCTTGGTAAAATCCGTGCCAATCAGAAGTACCGTAATTTGAAAGCCAATGTGGAAAGCGCACTGGACAAAATTCCAAATCTTGGTCAGCCCATTGCAAGAGAGATTAAGAAGGCAAAGGATTCCCTGAAACATTTGTTTATTCCGGGGATGCTTTTTGAAGATATGGGTCTGATTTATATTGGACCTGTAGACGGTCATAATATCAGCGAGATGATGACCGCTTTTAAGACCGCTTTTTCCATTACTGACCAGCCTGTTTTCGTACATGTACTGACCAGAAAAGGAAAGGGGTACAAACCGGCAGAAAAAAATCCATCTGCCTTTCATGGAGTGGGAACCTTTGATGTGAAGAGCGGAGCAATTCACGAGAGTGAGGATGTTACTTATACCCAGCTGTTTTCCAACTGGCTTTTATCCCGGGGAGAGATGTGCGAGGAACTGGTATCCGTCTGTGCGGCGATGCCGGATGGAACCGGCGTTTCAGCTTTTGCCAAGAAGTATCCCGAGAGGGCATTTGATGTTGGTATTGCGGAAGAGCATGCGGTAACCTTTGCAGCGGGACTGGCAGCTGGCGGCATGAAACCAGTGGTTTCTCTGTATTCCACCTTTCTTCAGCGAGCCTATGACCAGATGATTCATGACGTTTGTCTGAACAGTCTGCCGGTTATTCTTACTGTTGACCGAAGCGGAATCGTGGGAAATGATGGTGAGACTCACCAGGGGGTTTTTGATTTATCCTACCTTGGCTCTATGCCGAACATGACGGTGATTTCGCCGATGGATGGAGAAGAGTTGTTTGAAGCGTTGGATTTTGCCTTGAAAAAAATAGAAGGGCCGGTAGCGGTGCGCTATCCAAGAGGGAGGGCGTTCGAATGGAAAAACGGGAACAGAAGTCCATACCGGTATGGGAAAGCGGAGATTTTGGAAGAGGGCCGGGATGTATTGATTCTGGCAGTTGGGAACATGGTTGAAAAGGCGTGGGATGCCATGAAACTGCTGGTCCCGAAAGGAATTCATCCGACTTTAGTTAATATGCGTTTTGTAAAACCTTTTGATGAAGAGCTGGTGAGGGAACTTGCTGTAAGGCATCGATATATCGTGACGATGGAAGACAATGTCTATTCAGGAGGGTTTTCGGAGACACTGGCGGCTTTCCTTTTGCGGGAAAAAATCTATCACAAATGTATTCCGGTTTGTTTTCCGGATCAGTTTATCGAACATGGCCTGCCGGGTGAGATTTATGAGAAATATGGCCTGGATGGTGCTTCTGTGGCAAAGAAAATCAATGATATTATGAATGGAGAACGACGTGAAAAATAAGAAGGAAAGATTGGATGTCCTTTTGGTGAAACGAGGGCTCTCGCCTTCCCGGGAAAAGGCGAAAGCCGTCATCATGGCTGGGGAAGTATTTGTGGATAACCAGCGGGAGGACAAGGCGGGGCAGACATTCCCTGAGTCTGTGCAGATTGAGGTGCGGGGGAAAAAGATGAAATATGTCAGTCGCGGGGGCTATAAGCTGGAACGTGCGATGGAGACATTTCCGATTCAATTACAGAATCTGGTATGCATGGATGTTGGATCTTCCACTGGTGGATTTACGGACTGCATGTTGCAGAATGGAGCAAAATATGTATATGCCATTGATGTGGGGACCAATCAGCTGGCTTGGTCGCTGCGGCAGGATGAACGGGTGTGCTCGATGGAGAAAACAAACATTCGTTATGTAACACCGGAGGATATTGGAGAACCGGTAGACTTTGTGTCTATTGATGTAGCTTTTATTTCACTGACTAAAGTATTGACCCCGGTGAAAGCTCTGATGAAGGAACATGGTCAGATTGTCTGCCTGATTAAGCCGCAGTTTGAGGCAGGACGTGAGCTTGTGGGCAAGAAGGGGGTCGTTCGCGACCCGAAGGTGCATGAAGATGTTATTGAGATGGTGATGAATTATGCACTGGGGCTTGGGTTTCATATTCTGGGACTGGATCATTCGCCGATTCGGGGACCGGAGGGGAATATCGAGTACTTGCTTTACATGGAAAATGATACAAGGGAGCCATCTTTGGTAGATGCAGATGAGAAGAAAAAGATTGCAGAGCTTGTGAAACGTGCCCACGAGACATTGTGAGGAGGCTGTCATGGAAAAATTTTATATTATATCCGATGCGGAGAAAGACTTGCAGCATGAAACGGCAAATGAAATAAAAAGATATTTGGAATCTCATGGAAAATATGCTAAAATAGTAGGGAGTCCATCCGGAATCGAAGAGAAACGCTGGGCGGATATGGCAATTGTTCTCGGTGGAGACGGCTATGTGATTCAGGCGGCCAAACGTTTTGCGGGTGCCAATGTGCCGATTCTGGGGGTCAATTTTGGAACTCTAGGATTTTTGACAGAGGTGGAGAAACCACGGATTCAACAAGCTTTGAATGAGATTCTGGCAGGGAACTATGAAGTTGAGAAGAGGATGGCACTTACCGGAAGGGTGCAAAAGCCTTCGGTGGGGGAGGCCATTGGCCTTGCTGTAAATGAATTTATCATTGGCAAGCAGGATCTGGGACATATGATTACCGCAAAAGTATTTGTAAATGATGAGTTGATGGATACGTATGTGGCAGATGGAATTTTGGTTTCTACGCCAACAGGTTCTACCGCTTATAATCTTTCGGCAGCAGGGCCGGTTCTTGCACCGACCATGGAAGCTATGATTATTACACCAATTTGTCCTCATTCTCTCAACAAGAGAAGCCTTGTGGTATCTTCCGATTCCAAACTTCGCATTGAAGTGGGAAAAACGAAGGAGAATTATCAGGATGAGGCAGCAATCCGTGGGGACGGACAAATGCTGTGGACGGTCTCCACAGGAGATGTGGTGTTGGTCGAGAAGGCGAAAGAAACGTTTGACATGGTTCGTCTGGGCGATGTCAGCTTCTTTGATAAAATGCGAAGCAAATTGAATCGGGATTAAGGAAATGGAGAGTGAGATGAAACGCACAAGGCAGAATAAAATTTTAGAACTCATTTCCCAGTATGAGATTGAGACCCAGGAAGAACTGGGGAAGCGACTTCATGAGTCCGGGTTTCCTGTGACACAGGCAACCATCAGTCGGGATATCAGGGAACTCTCTCTGACGAAAGTGGCGGGGGGAAATGGAAAACCTAAATATGCTGCCATGGACTATGGGGGTACGCAGACACCGGTCTTTTCTGACCGTTATGCCAGAGTGTTACAGGATGGCATGGTAAGCATCAGCCAGGCAGACAATCTGGTGGTAGTAAAGACTGTCAGTGGTATGGCAATGGCTGTCGCAGCGGCAATTGATGCTCTGGGACTGGAGGAAATTGTCGGTTCCATTGCGGGGGATGACACGATTATGTGTGCTGTCCGTACGGCAGAGCAGGTACCGGCAGTGATTGAACAGATTAAAAAAAGATAAGGAGGATGGCGATTCGTAAAAGATAAAATCGTCAAAAAAGAAAATGTCAGGACATTCAAAATTTGCAAACATCAAACATAAGAAAGAGAAAAATGATGCCAAGAGGGGCAAGATTTTTACTGTTATCGGCCGCGAGATTGCAGTGGCTGTCAAGGAAGGCGGACCAGATCCGAACAACAACAGTAAACTCCGCGATGTTATTGCGAAGGCAAAGGCGAATAATATGCCCAATGATACCATTGAGCGAGGTATCAAAAAAGCTGCCGGTGATGTGGATGCCGTCAATTATGTGAGCTGTCAGTATGAGGGATATGGACCCAACGGAACTGCAATTATCGTAGAGGCCTTGACGGACAACAAGAACCGTACCGCTTCCAATGTGAGAAATGCCTTTACAAAAGGTAATGGAAATGTTGGAACAACGGGTTGCGTGTCCTATATGTTTGATCAAAAAGGACAGATTATTGTGGATAAGGAAGAATATGCGGCGGATGCGGATGAATTTATGATGCTGGCACTGGATGCCGGTGCGGAGGACTTCGTTGAGGAGGATGACAGTTATGAAATCCTTACTACGCCGGAAGATTTCAGTGCGGTACGTGAGGCTCTTGAAAAAGAAAATGTACCAATGGCACAGGCGGAAATAACGATGATTCCACAGAATTATGTGGAACTTACTTCCGATGAGGACAAGAAAATGTTCCAGCGCATTATGGATCTCCTGGATGAGGATGATGATGTCCAGAATGTGTACCATAACGTGGATGAAATGGAAGAATAAGGGGAAAAAGGAATTCCAATCGACTCGAGAAGAGATGATGCTTCGCATCAAATTCTCTCGCTGATTGGAATTCCTTTTTTCGTCTAGGACTACGGTGAATCGTAACTTATGAGTCATAATTTTCAGCCTTCTACACATACTAACATGGGAAATTTGTGTAGGAGGCTTTTTTTGTGCGTAGGAAGATGGTGAGAATTGGCGTGGCTTTGTTTGCTTTGTATTGTGGATTTAAGGCGGTGCCGGTGGAGCGGGCAAGTTCTGGAGATACAACCTCCACTTCAATCCGCTATGTGGCACTGGGAGACAGTATTGCCTATGGTTACGGTTTGGAGGACCGGGAGGAGCAGTCCTATGTGAGTCTTATCCGGAAACATTTGGAAAAGAAGTATGATTCTGTAATTGTATCCAATTTTGGGAGTAATGGTATGCGCAGTGATGAATTGATAGATATTCTCACCAATCCCGAGAATGATTTATATAGGAAATATCGTGCCACAATTAAGTATGCTGATATTGTCACTCTATCCATTGGTTCCAATGACTTGCTTCATCTTATAAAATTGGATATGAACATCGAAACCATGATTGAAAATGGTGAAGAGATGTTTCGTGATGCGTGTCGTGGCTTTCAGAAAAATTTTCCGAAAATCATACAGGAAATCAGAATGATTAATCCGGATGTCAAAATCTACGCGGACAATATTTACAATCCGGCAAAGGGACTTACGGCCTTCGATGATGTCTATGATGTGGCAGAGTATTACATTTCGTTGATGAATCGTTGTTTTTACGAATCCCGGGATTATCAGCTTGTGGACGTCAAAGGATGCTTTGATAAGGAGAAGGATTCCATGGTAAATGTTTCATGGAAGGGAAGGGAAATTGATCCACATCCAAGTGTAGAAGGACACCGGAAAATTGCGGGGATGGTCATAAAAGAAATGGAAAGATAGGGAAAAATCTGTTATACTGAATACAGTTTATTTGATAAAAGGGAAGGTGAACCGGAGTGAATATAGAAGGGGTTATATTTGACCTGGATGGGACACTGCTTGATTCCACCTGGGTCTGGTCGAAAATTGATGTGGAGTTTTTGGGAAAGCATGGTTATGAGGTGCCGGATGACTATTCGAAAGCCATCATGTCCATGGGATTCGAGGATGTGGCGATATATACCATCGAACGTTTTGGGTTAAAAGCAACGAAAGAGGAAGTCATGGCAGAGTGGGATTCCATGGCGCATGAAGCCTATGCCCATAAAGTGGAGTTGAAACCGGGAACAAGGGAGCTGTTGGAATGGCTAAAGAAGGAAGGAATTCCGGCAGGAATTGCAACCTCCAACAGTGCCTCGCTTTTTGAACCCTGCCTGCGTAACCGACAGGTTTATGACTTGTTCCATTCCTTCACTGAGACGGGAGATGTGGAGCGGGGCAAGGAGTTTCCGGATGTTTACATAAAAGCGGCGGAAAAAATGGGAGCTTTACCGGAAAAATGTTTGGTGTTTGAGGACATTATTCCGGCGATGGAGGGGGCTCGCAAGGGGGGATTTAAAACTGTGGGTGTCCGGGAGCGAAAGTGGAATTATCCCATGGAAGAACTGCAGGCAAGCTGTGATTACGTTATCGATGAAATTCATGAGGCGATTGCCTTGCTAAATCATCTGAAATACGGTATGATATAAATAATATGTGGCTGTTGGTGGAAACGGTCATTTATGTGATAGAAGATGGAGGATAAGGGAATGCCAATTACAGATTTATTAGAGAGAAATGCAAAAAAATACCCCAACGAGGTGAGTCTTGTTGAGATTAATCCGGATATACAGGAGAGAAGGAGAGTGACATGGCGGGATTATGAACTGATTGAATCCAGCCCCATGTGCCACTACCGCAGAGAGATTACCTGGCACGTGTTTGACGAGAAGGCAAACCGTTTCGCCCAGCTTCTTCTCAGTCGTGGGATTGGCAAAGGAGACAAGGTGGCAATTCTTCTTATGAATTGCCTGGAATGGCTGCCAATCTACTTTGGTATTTTAAAAACAGGAGCACTGGCCGTTCCGCTGAATTTCCGCTATGCACCGGATGAAATTGAGTATTGCCTTGATTTGGCAGAGGTGGATGTACTTGTTTTTGGACCGGAGTTTATCGGACGTGTCGAGGAGATTGCGGATAAAATCAGCAAGAACCGTCTTTTGTTCTATGTAGGAGGCGATTGCCCATCTTTTGCCGAAGACTATGACAAGCTGACTGCCAATTGTGCCAGTCTGGCACCGGGGATTCCAATCTCGGACGAAGATGATGCGGCCATCTACTTTTCTTCGGGAACTACAGGTTTTCCTAAAGCAATTTTACATAACCATGAGAGTCTGATGCATTCCTGCAAAGTGGAGCAGAATCATCATGGACAGACTCATGACGATGTGTTTTTGTGTATTCCGCCACTGTATCATACCGGAGCGAAGATGCACTGGTTTGGAAGCTTGATGAGTGGTAGTAAGGCGGTTCTTTTGAAGGGAGTCAGCCCAAAGACAATTCTGGAGACGGTTTCCAATGAAAAGTGCACGATTGTATGGCTCCTGGTACCGTGGGCACAGGACCTTCTCGTGGAACTTGACAGTGGCAGACTTAAACTGGAGGATTACAATCTATCCCAGTGGCGCTTAATGCACATTGGTGCCCAGCCGGTGCCGCAGAGTCTTATCCGGCGCTGGAAAGAGTATTTTCCAAAACATCAGTATGATACCAATTATGGTCTTAGTGAATCCATTGGACCAGGTTGTGTCCATCTGGGAGTGGAGAACATACATAAGGTAGGAGCAATCGGTATCCCGGGCTATGGATGGGAAGCGAAGATTATAGATCCGGAAGGAAAGGAAGTTCAGCAGGGTGAGGTAGGCGAGCTGGCTGTGAAGGGACCGGGTGTGATGAAGTGCTATTATAACGATGAAGAGGCCACGAAAGAAGTACTTCACGGTGACTGGCTCTATACCGGTGATATGGCAGAGATGGATGAGGATGGATTTATTTATCTGGTGGACCGTAAAAAGGATGTCATCATCAGCGGTGGCGAGAACCTGTATCCGGTTCAGATTGAGAATTTCCTCAGTAAACATGAAGCCATCAAGGATGTGGCAGTGATTGGTCTGAAGGATGAGCGGCTCGGTGAAATTGCAGCTGCTATCATTGAACTTGTACCGGGAGCTGTTTGCACAGAGGAGGAAATAGAGGAATTTTGCAAAGGAATGCCTCGTTACAAGAGACCCCGGAAGGTGTTCTTTGCCGATGTACCCCGCAACCCTACCGGCAAGATTGAGAAACCGAAACTGAGAAAGATGTATCAAAGTGAGAATCTGGTGGATGCCCAGAACAGAGGATGATTATGAACAAAAAGAGACAAAAGAAAATTAAGAAACTAAGAAGAGTACATATGTTGCCAAATATAATTATTCTTTTAGTGCTTTTATTTTTTCTTACCCAGGCAATGTTTGCTTTTGTTGCGGTTTCATTTTCCGTTATGCTAGAAAATCATTTAGAGGAGTCTACAGGACAAGCGGTACAGTTGGCAAGGGAGATTGAGTAAAGATTTTCCCATTGATTTCTATAAGAAACTCCCTTATAATAAATCATTGGCAGAGAATTGTGCCGGGATACCGGACAATTTATTATAAAGCACGGAGCGGGATGCTCCAGAATGGAGGAAATCATGAGTAAAAAACCAACGGTTTTAATGATTCTGGATGGATATGGACTGAATGATAAGTCGGAGGGGAATGCTGTTGCCCAGGCGAAGACACCTGTTATGGATGGCATTATGGCAAAGTACCCTTTTGTAAAAGGTGAGGCAAGCGGTATGGCAGTGGGACTGCCGGACGGACAGATGGGTAACTCCGAGGTTGGTCATACCAACATGGGTGCCGGTCGTATCGTATATCAGATGCTTGTCAAAATTACCAAATCTATTGAGGACGGCGACTTTTTTGAAAATAAAGCACTGGTGCAGGCAATGGAAAATTGTAAAAAGAATAACTCCGCCCTGCATCTGATGGGACTTTTATCACCAGGTGGTGTGCACAGTCATATGGAACATCTTTATGGACTTCTGGAAATGGCAAAGAGAAATGGTCTTTCAAAAGTTTATGTGCATGCATATCTGGATGGACGTGATGTTCCGCCGGCTTCTGCCGCTGAATATATGGAAGAGGCAGTTGCAAAAATAAAGGATATTGGTGTTGGTTCAGTGGCTACGATTTCAGGCCGCTTTTACGCAATGGACCGAGACAATGCATGGGACCGTGAAGAAAAGGCATATGCTGCATTAGTCTACGGAGAGGGCGTAAGTGCCACAGATCCGGTTCAGGCAATTAAAGATTCCTATGCCAATGATGTGACGGATGAGTTTATGTTGCCGACGGTTGTGGACAAAGATGGTATGATTGGGGAAAACGACAGTGTAATTTTCTTCAACTTCCGTCCGGACCGCGCAAGACAGCTGACGCGTGCTTTTGTAGATCCGGATTTTACCGGATTTGAGAGAAGAAACGGATACTTCCCGCTGACCTTTGTCTGCATGGCACAGTATGATGCGGAAATGCCAAATGTGCTTGTAGCCTTTCCACCGGAAGAACTGACTATGACCTTTGGTGAATATCTGGCAAAGAACGGTAAAAAGCAGTTGCGTCTGGCAGAGACACAGAAATATGCCCATGTAACATTCTTCTTCAATGGCGGAGAGGAAAAACAGTTCGAGGGAGAGGATCGCATTTTGGTAGATTCTCCGAAAGTGGCTACCTTCGACATGCAACCGGAGATGAGTGCATATGAAGTATGTGACAATCTGGTAAAATCCATAAAGTCAGATAAATATGATGTTATCATTGTGAACTTTGCCAATCCGGATATGGTAGGCCATACGGGAATTATGGAAGCTGCTATCAAGGCCATTGAGGCGGTGGATGAATGTGTTGGCAAGGCGTTGGATGCCGTGTTAGAGGTTGGCGGACAGATGTTTATCTGTGCAGACCACGGTAATGCAGAGAAGTTGATTGATGAGGACGGTGAACCATTCACTGCTCATACAACCAATCCGGTGCCATTTATCATTGTAAACTATGATGAAGACTATACTCTTCGTGAGGGTGGATGCCTGGCAGATATCGTGCCGACTCTGATTGAGATGATGGGTATGGAACAGCCGGCAGAAATGACTGGAAAGTCACTGTTAGTGAAGAAACAGTAACTATAAAAAAGACGAAGCGATATATTTGCGTTGCAAATATGGCTTCGTCTTTTTTTATAGTTACTGTTCTGGTAATGTAAGAGAGACCGTTGTTGTGGATTCGGATTTCGGAGAGCCATTTGTGGATGAATGCATAGTTTTTATTACCGGAACAGCACACAGTTTCCGCATTCCCGGTAATAGCGGATTCTCTCTTCCAGTGGTTTTCTGCCGCATCCCATTTTTTGTCCCAGACAGTCGAGGCAGAGGAAACGGGATGCGGTGCGATCCACAAGTTTCATATA
>JALENH010000139.1 GCA_022767895.1 Eubacterium sp. | reverse complement strand
AATTACCTCCCTAGCTCTGACTGTTTATGTCGAAATTGCTCCCCTCTTTCCCCTACGTTGCATAGAATGAAGTAAGCAAGAGGTAGGAGGAGCATGTGTTACTTGTTCTTTTGCTGGCGATTTCCGTCAGTCTGGATACATTGGGAATTGGTATGGCATATGCCATGGCGGGTATCCGTATCCCGAACCGGACCCGTCTTTTGGTTGCTTTTCTTAATGGGGGGCTCACCGGTCTGGCCGTGTTTCTCGGTGAACAATGCCTGACAGAAGTACCGGATTTGTGGTTTCAGCTTTTGGGCGGAAGCATCCTCATTGTACTTGGCGTCAAAACTCTGTGGAATGCCCTGGGTGATAACAAGGCTGCACAATATGATAAAGATAATTCCCGCAGTATTGACCTGAAAGAGGGCTGTGTCCTGGGACTGGCACTGGCGCTGGATTCCGTCAGTGCCGCCTTTGGCATTGTGGGACAGGGAAACTGGGTCGTTTTGTTCCCACTGTGTACGGCAGTGCTTTGTGGCTTCTTCCTTTGGGTCGGCGGGAAGTATACGTACAATGTGCGCCGTCTCAACGGTGTGAGCGGTGTACTTCTCATTATTCTTGGTCTGTTCCGGCTTTACCCGCTTTTTTTCTGAACCGGCGGTAAAGGAGGAAAATCAGGATGGCGATGCCGCCCCAGAAAATGTATTTTTTATATTGATTGAAGTATCGAAAGAAAATGCTTCTGTACTGATAAAAATAATAACCGAGTCCTGTCAGTACGGTATTCCAGATGAGAATTCCGAAACCGGAGTACAACAGGTAGCTGATGAGAGATTGTTTCATGGCACCGGCTACAAAACCAATGTAGGTGCGACACAGTGGAATCAGACGGCTCAAAAAGACGGCCCCTTTTCCGTGGTCGCCAAAGACGCGGTAGGAGGAGAGGATGGGTTTCTCCATGGAGGGAAAGCGGTGCATGATGCGCTCCAAAAGGGGAGACCCTCCCAGCCTGCCGATGCTGTATGTAATTAGGCATCCTCCCAGTCCGGCCAGAGTGCTGAACAGAATCAGGGCAGGGAAGGACAGGCTCTGCCCGGCGGCGATGGCACCGGCCAGCGGCAGAATGATTTCACTGGATACCGGAAAGCAGGCGTATTCCATCAGAATCAGCAGAAAGATTGCTGCGATTCCGTAGCTTTGCAGTAAGGACTCAATCCATTCCATAAATCGTTAAAACCTCCCCAACCTCCTGACAATTAGTATAATCTATGAGAGATGGTTCATAAGTATGCGCTTGTTTTGGCTATTTCAGGCAGTTTGTCTCTGCGTTCATCCCCTCGTTGCAATTTTACGGGCGCAGGTAACCTTTCTCCTTTGTAGAACCGTAAAATCAGCACGCTGTCTAATCAATTACGGACTATTCAAGGAAATGAAAAATCTCGGCGGTAACAACCCTCCAGTCTCAGCAAAGCCTAACGGTCTATACAACGCAACAAGCCAAATTGAACCGTAAAACAGGGAATCCTCCGACACACCTTTACCCCCCAATTGCAGAAATATCTTATTTAGTCCGTCACCCTCCAGAGATTCTGTTAACAATTACGTGTCGTATGCCCATACTCAGAATTTAGACCGTAATCCCCGATAGAACACCGGTATATTTTACGGTTCCCAGAAAAGAACAACTCATTTAGTCCGTTCCCCCGCCATAAATCAGAATTCATCCGATTAGAGGCACTTTGATAAGCCCCGCCGGAACCGGACTTGGGAGAAATATTCTTCTATTTTCCAGCGTGAGAAATAGATTCTTACCACTTTGATCAGTCATAGGGAATCCTTTCCTTTTTTTGTTTAGTAAGGTTTTTGTTTGAGCACCTTAATTTTACTACAAAAAAGGAAAGGAAAAAGATTGCTAGTTGCTAATACCCCACAAATCCGCTATAATAGAAGTTAGTTTTCTATTTACTATACAGCAACGAAATGACTAAGGATATGGAGGTACAATATGGCTACGATTCGACCATTTCAATGTGTGCGGCCGGATGCCAAAGTGGCAGACCGGGTGGCAGCATTACCCTATGATGTTTACAACAGGCAGGAGGCAAAGGCAGAAGTAGAAAGAGAGCCACTGTCTTTTTTGAAAATTGACCGGGCGGAGACGAGTTTCGATGATTCTGTGGATACCTATGCACCGGAGGTGTATCAGAAAGCGAAGGAACTGCTTCAAAAGGATATTACCGAAGGCATTTATATCAAAGACAACGATTCCGCTTATTACATTTACGAGCTGGTGATGGATGGGCGTTCCCAGACAGGGCTGGTTGCCTGTGCTTCTGTCGATGATTATGTGAATCAGGTCATTAAGAAACATGAGAATACAAGAGCGGATAAAGAGGTTGACCGGATTACCCATGTGGACACATGTAGTGCCCAGACCGGTCCCATTTTCCTTGCCTATCGCTCA
>JALENH010000291.1 GCA_022767895.1 Eubacterium sp. | reverse complement strand
GGGCCTGATTAATGGAGGAAGCCTGTCAACATATGCAAATGTCCATGTCACAACTCTTGGTTCCACCATGGGAGCATCTACCAAGATTACCATAATTTCAGATAAGGAATTGATTATTCGTACGAATGATTTGAAAGATGAAATCGCAGAGGCAGAGAATACGCTGAAGAAGATTGAGCAGGTGGTGGATAATGTGAAATCACAGCTTTCGTCCAATCAGGAAGTACTTCCGGAGCAAATGAATTATTTGAAACAGGCGACAGTTAACAAGCCTGCCCTTCTGAAGAAACTGCGAGACATGCGTGAGGAGCGGGAAAAACTTTTGGCCCGCATAGAAAAAAATAAGCATTCCTGTATCCGAGTAGAAGGTGCTGTGTTCCCCGGCGTAGATGTTACGGTAAAGGATGTGAGGAAGATACAGCATGAGCAGGTGTCCCATTGCCGTTTTGTGAGGGATGGAGCAGATGTAAGAATGATTGGACTATGAGTATTTGTGCTCAACAAAGGAGGCATAGCTTATGTCGATTGGATCTATAGATGCGATTACACTGGCCCCAAGAACGGTCAATGCCGCTGACTCGCAGGGAAGGGAAGCTAACCAGAATCAGCATATTCTGGATCAGAATGCTGTGCAGTTTCAGCAGAACGTTGAGAGGGAGGCAAGGCAGACAGTGGAGGCCCAGGAGAGTGAGACGGAGGATTACGATGGGGAAGGTTCCGGCGGAAAAGCCGGACAAAAAAATCCTGCTAAAAAGAAAAAGAAAGACAATACCCAGGGTCAGAAAATGGCACCCCGGTCTACGAGCAGTTTTGACATCATGATATAGAGAAGAAGGAAGTACTATGACAGGACTAGAAATTGTTTTATTGATTGCCGGTTTTTCTTGCCTGTGCATTAGCCTTTTTGTTGCACGGCGGACTGTACCGGAACAGAACCAGAAGGATGAGGTACGCACATCTGCTGTTTGGACAGAAAAAGAAGAACAGATGATACTTGACAGGGTCAACGAAATTTTATCGGACCGACAGAATGAGCTGGTGGATACAACAGAAGAACAGATGAATCGTCTCTGCAACGATAAGATTATGGCAGTAGATGAATTTTCAAAGCAAGTATTGGAAAAAATCGAAAACAACCATCAGGAAGTTGTTTTTATGTATAATATGCTAAACGAGAAAGAAAAAGAAGTTAAGGATTTAATTCTTGAACCGGTAAAAAGAAGTGAAAGAAGAGAAGAAAAGCCGATTTCGGTGGTGGAACCGTCCCAGACGGCGATTTCGCGACTGACTTCCAGAGAAGGGACGAAAGAGAAACAGAAGCCAGTAAAAAAGGAAACGGAAAAGAAACGGACTCCACAGCCGACACCTGTTCAGACTGTGCCATCCCCAAGAGCAGAGACACCGAAAGCGGTGGGAGATGTAAACAGTCAAATCGGAAAAATGTATCGAGAAGGCAAATCGGTACTGGAAATTTCCAAGGAGCTAAATATTGGGCAGGGTGAAGTGAAACTGGTCATTGCTTTGTATGGGGGCAAAAAGAGATGAAATTGAAATATTTTTTGCGCGGACTCGGGATTGGTATTTTATTTACTGCCCTTGTATTATGTATCAGTTATCGCAGTGAGAATTCGGACAGTTCCGTGATTGAACGTGCCAGAAAGCTTGGCATGGAGTTCCCGGAGAAGACGCCGGACACGTTGCTGAATCCTACGGAATCACCGGATACGGCAGCGAGCGGGCAGGCGGTGAGGACGCCGACAGCAACGCCTGGAAAGACGGGGGCTCCTACAGCAACACCGACATCGAAAGCGACGGCGGAACCAACGGCAAAATCAACGGCAAAACCAACAGCAAAACCAACAGCAAAACCAACAGAGGAAACAACAGAGAAGACTCATACCTTTACCGTGAGAAGCGGACTCCTATCCAGTTCCGTGGCAAGGGAAATGAAAGAAGCTGGCATCATAAAAGATGCCGATGCCTTTGATGAATATTTGGAGAAAAGTGGCATGGGAAGAAAAGTGCTGGCAGGGAAATATAAAATTCCGGCGGGGGCATCCTATGAAGAAATTGCCAGAATCATAACGAAGACGGATTAGTTCCAGTGGGGATAATATGAAAGGAATAGGCTTTATATGAAAAATGCAATGAAACTTTCGGAATATATTGCAAATATTATGCAGAGGGAAAGGTGGTTAAAGGAAGAGATTGTTGTTCTTCATGTTAATCATTGCATGGATAATTCCTTTGATTTTAGTGAAATTTTGTGCCGTGTATTTCATAAGGTCGTTTTTGTGGGTGTTCCTTATAATGACAAAGTGGTACCAGAGGGCTATTCTTTCTGCGATTTTTACGGAATTCAGCAAAACGAGAACTATTCTTTGTTTGAACAGGGGAAGTCTTTTGGAAAACGGGAATCCGACTTTATTCAGGCGGTGGAAAGTTTGATTGAGAGAGCGCTTGAAAAAGAGGTGATTCCACTTCTGGAGAAAGGAAAACGTCTTTTGATTGTTGAGGATGGAGGGTACCATTATAGTCTGCTGAGGAGGATGTCAAAAAAGCATCCGGTATTAATTGATCATGTGGTAGGAAGCGTGGAACAGACGACTTCCGGTACGTTGCGTGGTCATAGGGTGGCCATGGAACAGGGTTTTTTATATCCGCAGACCAGTGTGGCAAGATCCGATATCAAAATGAATATAGAATCACGGTTTATTGCCCACCGGGTGGTGGAAGAACTTAGTCTGTTTCTATATACGGTAAATGCCTTTTTGGACTTTCATAACATCCTTTTGTTGGGATATGGTGTAGTGGGACGGCGGATTGCCCAGGATTTACGTGGGCGTTGTCTATCCATGACGGCATATGACAAGTGTCCGCAGATTCTTCAGGCAGCACAGGCAGAGGGAATACATACGACTAGTCAGATTGACCGCTCCTGCTTTGGAAGAAACACGGTCCTTATTGGAAATACAGGTTGTCAGGCTTTCACCAAGGAAATGTTGATGGAGTTTTTCTTTGGTGAGGCAGAAAAACTGTATCTTGCCAGTAGTTCCTCTCAGGACGAAGAATTCCGCGTATATCTGGATATGTTGCGGGGGGAGAAAGACTTTCCGCAGGGAGCAGTATTGGTTTCCTGTCAGGAAAATGAGTATGTAAATGAAGCCTGCTTTGATTTTTGTGGCGTAAAAAAGAAAATATATCTGGTGGCCAAAGGGCTCCCGGTGAATTTTTACCGGAAGAATGTCATCAGCCTTACGAATAGTGTAATTGATCTTGTGTTTGCAGAAATGCTATCCATCGGAGAGGAACTGTGCTCTCGTGAAGATATGGAGCAACGACTCTATCTCTATGGAGAGGATACCTCCTTTTTACATTTTTTTTCCGAAGAGGAGCTCATACGGGCATGGCAGAAACAGTATGGTTATTACGAAGAAGAAGATCTTAAAGTATTGATGGATAAACATCCGGAAACAGAACTCCTGCGCCGCATGACGAGAGACAGGATCAAGTAGTGGAGGTACACCTGTGGAGCAGAAAATAGTGAGAAATACATTCTTTAAATTTTTCTTTCCGGCACTGGCCAGTTCCTTAATGTTGTCAGTCATTTCCATGACAGATTTGATGATTGCCGGGAACTTTGTGGGAGAGACTGCTTTGACGACAATCAGTCTGGCATTGCCGGTAATAATCTATGTACAGATTGTTACG
>JALENH010000076.1 GCA_022767895.1 Eubacterium sp. | reverse complement strand
TCCGCACGGTGGATTTGGAGACAGCCTGCGCCATGATTTATATGTGCCACGAAGACAGCCGCGTACTGGAATGGGATTATCGGATTTTGCACAATCTTGAAATGCAGATGCCGGATATGATGTTCAATAATGCAGAACCGGTTGAGAAACCATTCAATAAAGAGGAAATGGAAAAAAGCTTCCATGCCATTTCAAATACGGACGAAACACTTATCTTTTGTGCCGACAGCACTGGCCTGGAAAACGCGGTGACAATGGCTTCTGTGTTCCGGATTACCAACGACTACGACCGCATTTTCCTGTGGCTAAACGGGATAGTCTGCAATGTTGAGGAAAAGCTTTCCGCTGTTTCCGCCTTATTAAAGCACCTGAAAGAAGGTGGAACGGTAATCATTCCGGAAAGCTCCTCCGAAGAATTCCCCTATGGGAGAATGGGTATCATCGCCGTACTGGAAGCAAACCATATCATCGTGCGGGTTCCAAATGGAAATACGGGAGATTATATTATGGGAGAGAAGAGAGACTTAGGGAGGTTTGAAAAATGAACAAAAATACATTGCAAGCAATAAGTCTGCTGATGGCAGGAGCTGTATTCCTGCAGGGTGTTCCACTAACAGCAGCGGGAGCAAAGGCAAAGATAAAAGAAAAGAAAATCATCTTAGCCCACAAGGGCGCCACAAAAAAAATTATTATTCGCAACAAGAAAAAGGGGGCGAAATATACGTTTACACCGTCCAAGAAAAAAATTGTGAAAATTTCCAAAACAGGTGTTGTGAAAGCACTCAAACCCGGTTTGCTAAAGATAACAGTAAAAGAGAAATATAGAAAAAAAACAAGAAAAGTCGGAACCGTAAAAGTACAATGTGTGTTTAAGAAAAAGAACACAATTACCAATCCTTCACCGGCACCTGCTGCCACCAATCCGCAGGCAGACACACCAACCGCAACACCTTCCATGACGCCGGAGGCCACTCCTACACTGTCTCCATCACCTTCGCCATCCCCAACACCAATTGGGCCTGCCGGTTATGAAGTTCCCGTTGGTTACGACAAAGCAAACGAAAGCAACTCTGCCTTCTACGGAACGAAAGAAAGTAAAACTTACTATTCCACTACAACAGGAAAAGACCGTAAGGTAAATATCATTGTGCCCGCAGGATATACAACTGACAAGAAATATCCTGTCCTCTATCTGCTTCATGGGATCGGTGGTGATGAGAATGAATGGATGTCAGGAAGACCACAATATGTAGTAGGAAATTTGGTTGCCAGCGGTTTGGCCAAAGAGATGATTCTTGTCATCCCGAACTGCCGTGCCAGAGAAAATGATGCCGCTACCAATGAGTACACACTAGATCACTATGCCGCTTTTGATAACTTTATCAATGACCTGCGCGACAACCTCATGCCATATATCAAAGAGAATTATTCCATTGCCGAAGGGCGGGAGAACACGGCAATTGCCGGATACTCCATGGGTGCCAGGGAATCTTTAAATATTGGCTTACACATGCCGGAAACCTTTGGTTACATTGGCGCCTTTAGTCCCGGATACGGTGTATTTGCCTATGAAGCAAATGGGGTAAAGGAAGACGGACTTTTTACAGAGGAAACCTTCCGCCTGCCGGATGACTACAAAGACAATACACTGCTGTTAATTAACAACGGCAGTTCTGAAGGGGGAGAAAACGCCCTGGGTGGAACCTGTCACAAGGTACTGACAAAAAACAACATTCCTCACATGTTCTATGTGACAGCTGGCGGTCACGAAATGAAAGTTTGGAAACATGGATTGTATAATTTTGCAACTCGCATTTTTCAGTCATAATTAGAAAATTTAAAGGGGGGCCACACTTTTCCTTTGTGCGGCTCCCCTATCTCTTTCCGAGTGACCAAATCATTTATTCTCCCCGCTCCTCACCCCAGAAGAACAGGGCAACCGTCCCGGGACCCGTGTGACTGCCAATGGTCGTTCCAATATCATTGATCTCCACTTTCCCATCCAGATTCGGAAAGCGCTCTTCCACCAAATCTGCCACCGCCCTGGCATCCTCATAGCAGGCGGAATGGGACATGTAGCATTTCCCGGAATATCCCGTACCATCTTGCACACATTCTTCCATCTTATCCACAATGGTGCGGATTACCTTCTTTTTCGTCCGGATTTTGTACCGGGGAATCAGGCGCCCCTGTGAATCCATATTCAACAACGGACAAATATTTAACATTCCTCCTACGAATCCGGCCGTCTTCGAAATGCGCCCTCCTTTGATATAAAAAGTTAAATCCGTAGAGAAAAACCAGTGATGCATGTTCAGACGGTGAGCAAGTGCCCATTCATAAATCTCGTCGATGGTCTTTCCCTCATCCCGCAAATCGCCCAGCCGGTCCATAAGCAGCCCATACCCCGAAGATGCCCCCAGGGAATCCACAATGTAAATTTTTCGCTCCGGATAACGCTCCGCCAAAAAATCCCGTGCCAGATTGGCAGAATTGACAACCCCGGTAATCCCCGAGGACAGCGTCACATGCAGAATGTCATACCCTTCCTGCAAAAATGGCTCGAAGTACTGCTCAAATTCTTCCACATTAATCTGAGATGTTTTCGTCTCTGCCCCATCCTGCATTGCCTGATAAAATTCATCGAAAGGAATTGATTTCCCCAGATCATCCGGATATTCCCTCCCATCCAATTCAAAATGAAAACAAATGTAGGAAATATTTCTCTCCTTAAAATGTTCCTCGCTCAAATCGGCTGTGGAACAACAGCTAATCACAAATTTCCCCATAATGCCAATGTCCTCCATTCTATTCACCATACTATTATATACAGAAAATCGCATAAAAATCCGTTTCATTCCCTGATATAGATTGTAGCATTTCACACATAAGAATTCAATCCCCTTGCAGAAATTGGAAACAAAATCACCTCCCGTTCATATATTGAAACGAGAGGTGATTGTATGGTAAATCAATGTTCTATTTACGATTACGGTAACACACCATTTATAACACATGTGAAAAGAGACGTTTGCCAAAACAACAATTTCCGGACAGCCCGGTGGACCGGAGAACATTTGCAGCTTACGCTAATGTGCATTCCCAGAGGCTCGGAAATTGGCCTTGAAAAACACCCGGACGTGGACCAGTTCCTCTATATTGAATCGGGAAATGGTTTTGCTATGATGGGCTCCGAAAAGAACACACCGGATTACTGCCACCATGTCTCCTGTGGAGATGGTATTTTTATTCCCGCCGGAACCTGGCATAACCTGAAAAATACCGGATGCTGTGATTTGAAGTTATTCTCCATTTATGCCCCGCCGCAGCATCCTTTCGGTACCGTACACCGCTATAAACCAGAAGAGTAAATACGCCAAA
>JALENH010000066.1 GCA_022767895.1 Eubacterium sp. | reverse complement strand
CAACGCCTGGTTGATTAACAAACTGCAGGAAGCTCCGGCAGATACCGATTACAAACTGGTGATTGGACATTCCAACGCTCCGGAACGGGCAGAATCTCTCAAAGAGCAGCTCCGGGAAGCAGGCGTTACCAACGAAATATTCATTACCTGCATCGGACCGGTGGTAGGAACCCACATCGGACCAAATTGTTTGGGAATTGGCTACATAGAGAAATAATAAACAGAAAAAAGGATAGAGTACAAAATAAACTATATAGTAAGGAGAATATTATGCCAAAAAGAAATGACATTAACAAAGTTCTGATTATCGGCTCCGGCCCGATTATCATTGGACAGGCATGCGAATTTGACTATTCCGGCACGCAGGCCTGCAAAGCACTTCGTAAGCTGGGATATGAAATTGTTCTGGTAAACTCCAATCCGGCAACCATTATGACAGACCCGGAAATTGCCGACGTCACCTATATCGAGCCATTGAACGTCAACCGACTGGAGCAGATTATCGCCAAAGAAAGACCGGATGCCGTCCTTCCGAACCTCGGCGGACAGTCCGGACTGAACCTCTGCGCCGAGCTGGCAAGCAACGGTGTTCTGGACAAATACGGTGTTCAGGTCATCGGTGTCCAGGTTGACGCCATTGAGCGCGGTGAAGACCGTATCGAATTCAAAAAGTCCATGGACAAAATCGGCGTAGAAATGGCACGGAGCAAGGTTTCTTACAGCGTGGAGGAAGCTCTGGAAATTGCTGACGAACTGGGGTATCCGGTTGTTCTCCGTCCTGCTTACACCATGGGCGGTGCCGGCGGCGGACTGGTTTACAATAAGGAAGAACTGAAAACCGTCTGTGCCAGAGGACTTCAGGCCAGCCTGGTGGGACAGGTCCTTGTGGAAGAATCCATCCTTGGCTGGGAAGAACTGGAACTGGAAGTCGTAAGAGATGCCGATGGCAACATGATTACCGTCTGCTTCATTGAAAATATTGACCCGATGGGAACCCACACCGGAGATTCTTTCTGTTCTGCCCCCATGCTTACCATTTCGGAGGATTTACAGAAAAGACTGCAGGAGCAGGCATACCGCATTGTGGAATCTGTCAAAGTCATCGGCGGAACCAACGTACAGTTCGCCCATGACCCGGTTTCCGACCGTATCGTTGTTATCGAAATTAACCCAAGAACGTCCCGTTCTTCCGCTCTGGCTTCCAAAGCAACCGGTTTCCCAATCGCATTGGTTTCCGCCATGCTTGCAGCCGGTCTTACCTTAAAGGATATTGAATGTGGAAAATATGGTACCCTGGACAAATATGTTCCGGATGGCGACTATGTGGTTATCAAATTTGCCCGCTGGGCCTTTGAAAAATTCAAAGGTGTGGAGGATAAACTCGGCACCCAGATGCGTGCTGTGGGCGAAGTCATGAGCATTGGTAAAACCTACAAGGAGGCTTTCCAGAAAGCCATCCGCAGTCTGGAGACAGGCCGCTATGGTCTCGGCTACGCCAAAGATTACAACGAAAAATCCAAGGAAGAGTTGCTGCGTATGCTGGCCACTCCTTCCAGTGACCGCCACTTTATCATGTATGAGGCATTGAGAAAGGGCGCCACGGTGGATGAAATTTTTGATATTACCAAAGTAAAACACTATTTTGTGGAGCAGATGAAGGAACTGGTAGAGGAAGAGGAAGCACTGGCACAGCACAAGGGCTCTCTCCCGACGGATGAACAGTTGATTTCTGCTAAGAAAAACGGATTTTCCGATAAATACCTGAGCCAGATTCTGGAGAGTCCGGAAGAAGACATCCGCAACAAACGGATTTCACTGGGTGTCGAAGAAGCATGGGAGGGCGTACACGTAAGCGGTACTCCGGACAGTGCTTACTACTATTCCACCTACAATGCCGAGGACAAAAATCCGGTCAACACCGACAAGAAAAAGATTATGATTCTGGGCGGCGGACCAAACCGAATCGGACAGGGTATCGAATTTGACTACTGCTGTGTTCACGCCTCTCTGGCACTGAAAAAGCTTGGCTTTGAGACCATTATTGTCAACTGCAACCCGGAGACTGTATCCACGGATTACGACACCTCCGACAAGCTGTATTTTGAGCCGCTTACGCTGGAAGACGTACTGAGCATTTACAAAAAGGAAAAACCTCTGGGTGTTATCGCCCAATTCGGCGGTCAGACACCGCTTAACCTGGCTGCAGAGTTGGAGAAAAATGGTGTGCGGGTTCTGGGCACCTCTCCTTCTGTCATTGACTTGGCCGAAGACCGTGACCTGTTCCGTGCCATGATGGACAAGTTGGAAATCCCGATGCCGGAAGCCGGTATGGCTACCACTGTAGAAGAGGCGTTGGCCATCGCCGGGGATATCGGTTATCCTGTTATGGTTCGTCCATCCTACGTACTCGGCGGTCGCGGTATGGAAGTTGTCTATGATGATGAGAGTCTGACAGATTACATGAAAGCAGCCGTTGGCGTAACTCCTGACCGGCCGATTCTGATTGACCGATTCTTAAATCATGCGATGGAGTGTGAGGCAGATGCCATCAGCGATGGCACACACGCTTTTGTTCCAGCCGTTATGGAGCATATCGAACTTGCCGGGGTCCACTCCGGTGACTCCGCCTGCATCATCCCTTCGGTTCATATTTCCGAGGAAAATGTGGCAACCATCAAAGAGTACACGAAGAAAATTGCAGAGGAAATGCATGTCAAAGGTCTGATGAATATGCAGTACGCCATTGAAAATGGCAAGGTATATGTATTGGAAGCCAATCCTCGTGCCTCCCGTACGGTACCGCTTGTTTCCAAGGTGTGCAACATCCGCATGGTTCCTCTGGCAACAGACATTATTACCTCTGACCTCACAGGAAGACCATCTCCTGTCGCCGCACTCAAGGAGCAGAACATTCCTTACTACGGGGTAAAAGAGGCGGTATTCCCATTCAATATGTTCCCGGAGGTAGATCCTCTGCTGGGACCGGAAATGCGCTCCACCGGTGAGGTTCTGGGACTGTCCACCTATTATGGCGAAGCCTTTTTCAAGGCACAGGAGGCAACCCAGACAAAGCTTCCATTGAAAGGAACCGTCCTGATTTCTGTCAACCGCAAGGATAAGCCGGAGGTTGTGGAAGTTGCCAAACTGTTTGCAGAGGCAGGCTTTAAGATTCTGGCGACAGGCAAAACCCACGAAATCATTACGGGTGCCGGCATCGATGCCGAACTGGTACTGAAGCTTCATGAGGGACGCCCAAATATCCTTGATTTAATTACCAACGGCGATATTGATTTGGTCATCAACTCGCCAGTGGGCAAGGACAGCGTTCACGATGACAGCTATCTCCGTAAAGCTGCCATCAAGGCAAAGATTCCTTATATGACGACAATCGCCGCCGCGAAGGCAACCGTCAAGGGAATTCTCTATGTACAGAAACATGGTAATGGAGAAGTGAAATCCCTGCAGCAGATTCATAGCGAGATTACGGATAAATAGTAAACAGAAAGCCAAAAAGGAATTTCAATCGACTCGAGCCGATTGAAATTCCTTCTGTCTTTTACAAACAATTCTCTTTTTAAAACAGTATATATTTATCTCTCCAATATAAAAAACTTTCTCTCACATCCCTATACCGGGTCCTTGGGACAGGCAAGGAAAGACCAGATTTCAGATATACCTCATAACCATAGATGTCATCTATGAAACTCATATTCACCAAATAACTTTGATGAATCCGTAGAAAATCGTCGTCTGCAAGTTCCTTTTCTACCTCATCCAATTTACGATATGCGACACATTGATCACCTAGCATCTGGAAATATACCTTTCTTCCGAAACTTTCCACATACACAAGTTCGTTTTTCAAAAATCCCCTCTGCCCCCCAACAAATTGCATACAATAGTATTTTTCTTTCTTGATTTTCATGAAAAGTACTTCCTTTGTCCGCTCCATCTTTACATTTTTACCTACCACCCCATTATATCCTACTTTCTCCGCAGACTGTCAGCGCCTTCCGGAAGTTCCGGCTGATGCAGAAACATGCAGCATGCGGAATTCACAGCACCTGCAGTAATGAGCAATGCCAGACCTGCCATGAGAGTTGACATCTTGTTGAACACTTTTCTCATTTCATATCCTCCTTTCGATTAACTTCACACGCCTTTTTATCATAACACATATTTTAGAAAAGAGACCCTAGCTCCGACGAACACGTGTTATGAGGCGACGAACGAGGATTTTTCGCCAAAAATGACAATATTTTACAATGTAAGACTATTTATATAGATTTATCCCAGATATAAGGTGGCATCTGCTACAAACATAGCATCCTTTTCATAAACTTCAAAATCTCCCTGATACTTCTGCACAATACGTTTAATGCTCTTTAAACCATATCCATGCTGTTCCCTATCTGCTTTCCGGGTGACAATCTCTCCCTTCTCATCACGAATTATTTTCTGATCAAATGTATTGCTGATTTTGATGAGCAACCCCCTCTTGGCATACTTAATGCGGATTTTTATTCTTCGGTCATCCACGTTCCGGCAGGCCTCAATGGCATTGTCAAATAAATTGGTCAGCAACGTTGTCATATCATACACCGACAGTTCCAATTCTTTGGGCACCTGCACCTCTGTATTTACTTCTATAGCATACCGTGCCGCTTCCTGCAATTTATAGCCGAGTATACTGTCAATGACGAAATTACCTGTTTTGTCATATTTTTTCTGATACAAATCACTTTCCCGGATTTCATCCAGATACTCCGACATTCTGTCACGCTCTCCCTGATTGTTCATATAAGACAGCATGGAAATATGTTTTTGAAAATCATGTCGCTGCTCCCGCAGTTCTTCATCCATCTCATTCATGAGTCTCAACTGCTCTGTCTGGTACATATTCAGCTGCTCCAGATTTTCCTTTTCATACCGAATCCTCAAGTTCTCAATCTGACTGTCATACAAATAGAAAACAAGAATGTTCATCATGAACAGAACCAATGTACATCCAATCATGTTCAGCCAATACATATCCTGTCGGTAAAGCATCAGACTCAAATACCAGGAAAACAATGGCAGCATAACTGTAATTGCCCAATACAAAACAGGAATATCCTTCCCCTGTCTGAGATTCCGGAAATTACGAATTAGCAAAACCACCATATATTGCACAATGGGGAGACATACAATGCCCCAGATGGAATAGTATTCCTTCGACTGAAAAGCATTCAATTCAATATATCCGGATGCCAATGCAACGATGCATTCTGCCAGAGTCATGCTGATAAAGGCAAAGACGGACAACAGAAGACCTCTTTTCCATCCACTTCTGTAAACAATCAGCGCAATTGCCAATAATGTTCCGTAGGTTCCCAGTGCCGTCAGCAACGGAATGTTAATAAACAGATACAGGGACGTGGTAATACAGAAGAACAAAAAGAAAGCGGCCAGTTCTGCTCCGCGTCCCCATTGGCTCTCCTGAAAAAAACACCGATACAAAAGCCAGAATTCATAGACCTGAAAAACACTTGCAATGATAAAAATGATTGTAAAAAGCATAATTAATCCCCCATAAACTCGTGTTCCATAAAAGCATCCTTGAATTGTTTTGCATATTTTTCGCCAACAGGATGAACGGTCCCGTCCGTCATCTTGATTTTTCGGAACTGATATTCCTCAACATAATTCAAATTTACCAGGCAGCTTTTATGACAGCGACAAAAGCCAAACTTCTCATATCGGTTGTTCAACTCCTGCAAAGTTTCCCGAAGTACAATCTGTCTGCCTTTCTTTGTATGCATATAGGTTTTTCTCTTTACTGTTTTAAAATAGATAATATCTTTTAAAAATATACTTTTATAAACATCCTCTTCCAAATACTTCAAGGATATTTCTCCTATGTTTATTCTGGCTATCACTTTCTCAATATCCTGAATAACCTTCTCCCTTTTCAGCGGTTTGTAGTGAAAGTTCAACGGTTCTATTTGAAACAGCCATGTGCAGTAATCGATTTTCCCCGAAATAAATACAATGTGAGTCAGCTCATTACCAAATTTCTCACGAATCATCTGCCCCAGTTCTATTCCGTTCTTTTGTGGCAACTCAATATCGAGGAATAGAAGGTCGTACCACTCTCTTTTATGGAGATGCTGTATCAACGTCTCCGCACTGTTATAAATTTCAACCTCAATTCGTATTCCTTTCTGAACATTATATTGAAGCACCCACCTCTCTATCTGAGAACACACTCCCTCGTCATCGTCACACACTGCAATCCTCATTTTATCACCTGCCTGCAACTGAACATTTTCTCTTAAAGCATACCACTACTTCTTAGACTTTTTCAACTCCTGTTTCAAGGTCTGTAATGTAGCCATAATAATCCTCGCCTCTGCCTCATTACAATCTGCCAGCAGGGAATAATATTCCATAATTCTTGCCATACGATTCGCTTCCCCGGTAAGGGAGTCGCAGAGCAAAAGGTCAATGGGAATTCCCAGTGCATTGGATATTCTCACAAGCACTTCTGCACTGGCATGAGTGGATGCACTCTCTATGTTATTGATATGAGAAATGGACACACCAGCAATTTCTGCCAGCTTTCCCACAGTCATTCCTCTCTCCTCCCGGTAACGCTTTACGTTTACGCCAAGATTCCTTATATTGATTGCTTTTTCCACAAAAATCCCTCCAATAGTATATGACATCTAACCCAATACTACTATTGGAGAAATGGAACAAAAATATCCTATTCGAGGTAAATTACTTGGATAGGGATTTATTTCTGTTCTTTGTACCACCTGCAATCACAATGGTAAAAAGCATCATCATCGCCAATGCAATGCCTCTCGACAACCAGATAATATGCCAAATGGAGCCTATTGCAAAAAGAAGAAAATCGCCCCCAAACAGCAATCCGGCTTTCTTTCTGTATTTTTTTATTTCATACTCCTGCAACGGTTTATGTTCATCCTCCACCGGGCATAGCAACAGGATTGCCAACAGGAAAGCTCCCATCACAACCCACTGGGCGACCGGGTAGGCAGGCATAAACCGATACCATAGAAGTGCTGCCGTCGTTAAAATCCATGTTTTCACTGCACACTGCATGGGAGTCTTGGCATGATATCCACCGGCATACCGGCGAATCGGCGTAAAAACAACAAGAATCAGAACACACTGCCAAAACACCCGAAGCAAAATCCCCGTTGCCAGAAGAAGCAGTGTCTCTGCCATCGTACGAAACCCCTGTTCAAATCCAAACTCATAGAGAGCCGCCTTCTCTTCTTCAATTGTGCCATTGGCAATCAACCTTCGAACAATTGCCCCTGCCCATCGCTTTACCATCACTGCCACCTTTCCGGCAGTACACAGGTTCCGCCAAATCCCTCATGTCTCCACTGGTCTTTTTCGGCATCAAAAGATGTAACAGCCAGACACTGCCAGCGGTTTGAGGTCTTGAGTGACTTATAAATCTTCTTCAGCGGTACCCACTGACGATTGTGGGACGGATCTCCGGAATCCCCCAGAAAAATTCTATCCGTTTCCTCATCATAAGAAAACAGCGTCACATAATGTCCCGGTGTGTCTTTCCAATAACAATCACTGTCATAGCTGCTGACTACCACAATACAAGCCATGGAGTCTTTCACCAGTTTCTGAAACTTTTCATATTTTCCAGGCTTTCGCCACACATCCGATGTAAAACCAAGACTTTTCAGCGTATCCTTCATATAGCCCCAGTCAATGGCTCCACCGCCTCCATATCCACTTTTCTTTTTGGCATACTCATACATGTCCACCGGTGAGCACTCGTGTCCGGAAAATGTTGTGTAAATGTTG
>JALENH010000061.1 GCA_022767895.1 Eubacterium sp. | reverse complement strand
GGCGTCATCCAGGACATGGCTCCTTTCTCCGTAATCATTGTTTCACCGGCCTCCAAATCGCAGATTACAACCGGCAATGGTGCTCCTTCAATTGAATACTTCATTTCAAATACCCCTTTCTGTATTTTTTATTATTTTATCATATTTATTAATGAATGCAAAGAAAAAATAACCGAAAAATACATATTTATCCAAACTATGGTAATACTAAAGTTGAAATGGAGGTATGATTATGCAATTAACAGAACAGGAAACCAATGTAATCAAAGATTTACAAACTCAGGAGAAATCGTGTGTGGATAAATACCGCTTTTATGAGCAATCCGCCCATGACGAAAAACTTAAGGAACTCTTCCACCGTATTGGCGATGAGGAGCAGGAGCACTTTGATTCCCTCGGCATGGTACTGAAAGGAGATGTCCCGAATGTCAGTGCTGCCCGCAGTGGCATGGAGGGTTATTCCCCTGCTGTCACCTATTCTGCCGAAGACAATTCAGAAGAGAAAAAACATGATGAATTTCTGTGTACAGATTCCATTGCTACTGAGAAACTGGTTTCTTCCACCTACAACGACGACGTGTTCCGTTTCTCCGCAACGAATATCCGCCGTCTTCTGAATCACATTCAGACCGAAGAACAAAATCACGCAGAAATGATTTATAAATACAAAACAGCAAATGGAATGGCCTAAACAGTCATAATTTTCTCCTCAAGCGCATAAGATGTATCTGTAACCATAAACGTTATCAGTATGCATTTTATGCGTAGAATGGAGAAAAATATGAACCATAAAAAAGGATTACTCTCTTGTTTTATCATTTTATGCGGAACCTGCCTTTTTCTATGCGGGATCTGCCTTTTGGCCGGTTTCCACACAGACGGAGACACCCGCGGACAGAAAGAAAAAATTACATCCTCCGAAGCGAAGCAAACCATATCCTATTCTTCCACTGTTATTCCGGTGGACAAGTCTTCCAAAGATTCTTTTGTATATCATCCGGTGGATCATACATTATCTCAAATCTGTCATATTGGACAAACCTATACCCGTTCCGTCTGGCAACCGGAAAAAGGATGGACTACAAATGTAGATTCCTGGAAAATAAAGAAACATGAAACCTTAGAAAATTTTACATATAATACGAACGGGGCTCTCTACGCCTGTCGAAAAGAATGGAAAAAAGGTACACTGATTAGCCAGACACTGGTTCGTTTACGCAGTCAGGGCCGAATAAAAGAAGTCCCCCTCACCGGTATCAGCCATCCGGATGCAGAAGGAACTTCTTCTCGCACAATTTCTGAAATTATGGATCTTCAATGCTGTGACACTTCCATCGCCATTACCTATCAGTATGGAGCTGTCAAAATATACAACCTCGCAGAGGGACAGGCCCTTGGTGCTTCTGTCATCAACGGAACCCCAGGGAAAAATATCTTTTATAACCTCCATTACATCACAATCCTACAGCCGGAGAATTCCAACACGATTCTTCTCCGCGACTGTGATATTCGTTCCGGAGAAATCATCCATTCCTTTCCATTGGGAAGTGCCGGGCAGGATGAAAGGAACTTCTATGTGTCCAATTGTCAAAACGATTTATATGTATTGACAAGCCGGGGACTTTTTGCCGGCCAGTGTACCGACACAACACTCACCAAACTGCTTTCATATCATGATTTGAAGTTGCCGGAACAAAGTCATGTGGTCTACCTACAAGCAGGATGGTCCGGCACACTCTATCTGGGTTATCAGACAAGAGAAGGTGAATTCCAACTGCGGCTCATTACGATTCCGGAGGACCTTGGTTCTCCTGACGCCGCCCCCCAAAATTCTGAGCATCCTGTACTGTAATGCCGGATGCTTTGCCATATGCACCTCCTCATATTCCATATTTTTCTATCATGATATAAGGAGAAAATGAATTACGTGTGTTGAGAATGTGTAAAAATTGTGACTACCTTGCCTGTAACTCATCCAGTGTCTGATCGTACGCTGGCAAAAATTCTTCTATAAAAATCTCTACTTCTTTCATCTGCATCTTATGCAACGCCTCTTTTGTTGTCTCATAGGCAGTCTTGAATTCCTGGTTCCCGGAGCCCAGTTCCTGCTTGCACTTAATGAGTGCCGACAATTTATCCGCCGCCTTTACAATCCGCCATTCATACTCTTTCCCCTCCTTCTGGAAAAAGACAGGCTCATAATATTTTCTCATATAATCCGGTAATTTATCCACCATGGTTCGACTAGCCACATCCTCCACTCTTTTATAGGCTTCCATGATATCGTCATCAAAATATTTCACCGGAGTGGGCATATCCCCTGTAATAATCTCATTGGCATCATGATAGATCCCCATAAGGGCAACCTCATTGGGGTCCAGTTCCTGCCCACATTTTTCATTGGCAATGATGGCAAGCCCGTGGGCAAGCATGGCCACCTCCAAAGAGTGTTCACTGATATTTTCCCGGATGGAATTGCGCATCAGTGCCCAACGCTCAATATTTTTCATACGTGCCATCATGGCAAAAAATGAATACATTCCAATTCACCTTACCTTTCCCTTCGTTCTACTTCCCAAGCATCCTTTTCATGTAATAACCCGTATGGGATTCCTTACATTGTGCAATCTGTTCCGGCGTTCCCTGGGCAACAACTGTTCCGCCACGGTCGCCTCCCTCCGGCCCCATGTCAATAATATAATCTGCCGTCTTAATCACATCCAGATTATGCTCAATCACCACAACCGAATTGCCACCTTCTGTCAAACGCTGAAGAATTTCAATCAACTTGTGAACGTCCGCAAAATGAAGACCCGTTGTCGGTTCATCTAAAATATAGATGGTCTTTCCGGTACTGCGCTTACTCAGTTCCGTAGCCAGCTTAATTCGCTGTGCCTCACCACCGGACAAAGTTGTGGAGGGCTGTCCAAGCTTTACATAGGACAGTCCTACATCGTACAAAGTCTGAATCTTGCGGTGAATTGTCGGAATATTTTTGAAGAAGTCGAGAGCCTCCTCCACCGTCATATCCAACACATCAAAGATACTTTTTCCCTTGTATTTCACATCCAGTGTCTCACGATTGTATCTCTTGCCGTCACATACCTCGCAGGGCACATAAATATCCGGCAGGAAATTCATCTCAATTTTCAGAATACCATCCCCGCTACAGGCCTCGCAGCGGCCGCCTTTGACATTAAAGCTGAAACGTCCCTTTTTGTAACCCTTTGCTTTCGCATCCGGTGTAGAAGCAAACAAATCCCGGATCATGTCAAACACACCGGTATAAGTGGCCGGATTGGAACGCGGAGTACGTCCAATGGGTGACTGGTCGATATTAATCACTTTGTCTAGCTGCTCCACTCCCTCGATGCTTTTGTGTTTTCCCGGAATGCAGCGGGCACGGTTCAATGTCCTCGTCAGACTCTTGCTGAGAATCTCATTGACAAGTGAACTTTTGCCGGAACCGGACACTCCCGTCACACAGGTCATCACGCCAAGAGGAATCCGCACATTGATATTTTTCAAATTGTTCTCGGAGGCCCCCTTTACTGTCAGATGACCGGTTGGTTTACGTCTTGATGCCGGCACCGGTATCTCCACCTTGCCGCTGAGATAGGCACCGGTTATGGATTCCGGCACTTTCATGATATCCTCAGCGGTTCCACAGGCAATCACTTTTCCGCCATTTTTCCCGGCTCCCGGCCCGATATCCACCACATAATCTGCCGCCATCATGGTATCCTCATCATGCTCCACCACAATCAGCGTATTCCCCAAATCTCTCAATTTCTTTAAGGTGGCAATCAGTTTATCATTATCACGCTGGTGCAGACCGATGCTTGGCTCATCCAAAATATAAGCCACGCCTACGAGACCAGAACCAATCTGGGTTGCCAATCGGATTCGCTGTGCCTCACCGCCGGACAGGGAAGCCGTCGCCCTGGAGAGCGTCAGATAATCCAGTCCGACATCCACCAGAAATCCCAGACGGGAGTGAATCTCTTTCAACACAAGTCGCCCAATCTGCTTCTGCCTGTTCGTCAGCTCCAACTGCTCCATAAAGTTTTTCAAATCCACAATGGACAAATCACAGATTTCCGAAATGTTTCTGTCACCGATGGTTACTGCCAGAGACTCTTTCTTCAGGCGGCGTCCACCACATACATGACAGGGCGTAATCTGCATGAATGACTCATATTCCTGTTTGGAGCTTTCTGAACCAGTCTCCCGGTAACGTTTTTGCAAATTACCCAAAATCCCCTCAAAGGCCACGTTGTAAACACCTTCTCCATGCTTTCCTCTGTAATGAACCTCCACACGCTGTCCACCGGTCCCCAGCCAGATTAAATCATGGATGTCCTGTGGATATTCCCCATATGGAGTATTCAAATCAAATCCGTAAAATTCTGCCATACCCTCTAAAATACAGCGGCTGTAACTTCCTTCATTCACCACAGACTGCCAGCCGGGTGCAGCAATCGCTCCCTCTGCAATACTGAGACTTTTATCCGGAATAATCAAATCCTCATCGAACTCCATTCGGAAGCCGATTCCATGACACTCCGGGCAGGCACCAAAGGGGTTATTGAAGGAAAAACTTCTCGGTTCAATCTCGTCAACGCTGATTCCACAGTCCGGGCAGGAAAAACTCTGGCTGAAATTAATCCTCTCACCACCCACAACATCCACTACCATCAGACCATCTGCCAGTTTCAATACCGTTTCAATGGAATCTGTCATACGTTTTTCGATTCCTTCACGAATGGAAAGACGGTCCACCACAATCTCAATATTGTGCTTAATATTTTTTTCCAGTTTGATATCTTCATCCAAAGAGTAAAGATTTCCGTCCACAATGACACGGACATATCCACTTCTTTTCGCCTTATCCAGGACCTTCACATGCTCACCCTTGCGTCCCCGGACCACCGGAGCCAGCAGCATGATTTTCGTACGTTCCGGCAGTTTCATAATCTCGTCCACCATCTGGTCGACGGACTGCTTCATAATTTCCTTGCCACATTTCGGGCAGTGGGGAATTCCCACTCTGGCATAGAGGAGACGGAAATAATCGTAAATCTCTGTCACAGTTCCCACCGTAGAACGGGGATTGCGATTCGTCGATTTCTGATCAATGGAAATGGCCGGCGGCAATCCCTCCAGGCTTTCCACATCCGGCTTCTCCATCTGTCCAAGAAACTGTCTGGCGTAGGAGGACAAAGACTCCATATACCGCCTCTGTCCTTCTGCATATATCGTATCAAATGCCAGGGATGATTTTCCGGAACCACTGAGTCCGGTCAATACCACAAATTCATCCCGTGGAATATCCAAATCTATATTCTGTAAATTGTGTTCTTTTGCTCCGCGTATACGGATCATACGTTTCTTATCCATGTTGTCCTCCATCACTTTGCTTGATTCTATAAACCATCACTGATTTCCTGCAGGTGTTTCTTGTATTCCAGCATCCGGTCACGCAGTTCGGCAGCTTTCTCGAAATTTAGTTCCAGCGCCGCCTGGTTCATCTGCTTCATGGTTTTGGCAATGCATTTCTGCAATTCTTCCCGGCTCATGGATTCCGGATCTTTCTCCTCCTCGGTAATATCCGTTCCCGCTTTCTTGGAAATGCGAATGAGATCACGCACCGCCTTTTTGATGGTCTGCGGAGTAATGCCATGCTCCTCATTATATTGTTGCTGAATTTTCCTACGGCGATTCGTCTCACCAATTGCTTTTTTCATGGAATCCGTCTCACTGTCTGCATACATGATAACGTGTCCCTCAGCATTCCGGGCAGCCCGGCCAATGGTCTGAATCAGGGAAGTTTCCGACCGAAGAAATCCCTCTTTGTCCGCATCCAGTATCGCCACAAGCTGAATTTCCGGAATATCCAGTCCCTCCCGTAAAAGGTTAATACCCACCAGAACATCAAAAACATCCAGACGCATATCCCGGATAATCTCCGAACGTTCCAAAGTGTCAATATCCGAATGCAGATAACGAACCCGGACACCAACTTCCTTTAAATACTTCGTTAAATCTTCTGCCATACGTTTCGTCAGCGTTGTCACAAGCACCTTGCCTTTGTTCGATGTCACTTTGCGAATCTCACCCAGCAGGTCATCGACCTGACCCTTCACCGGCCGCACTTCCACCTCCGGATCCAGAAGTCCGGTGGGCCGGATAATCTGTTCGGTCCGAAGCAGTTCATGACTGGTCTCATAGGTGGACGGCGTTGCCGACACGAACATCATCTGATTGATGTGTCCCTCAAATTCTTCAAAATTCAGAGGGCGGTTACTTTTTGCGGAAGGCAGGCGAAATCCGTATTCTACTAATGTCGTCTTCCGTGACTGGTCACCGGCAAACATACCCCCAATCTGCGGAATCGTAATATGCGATTCATCCACAATAATCAAGAAGTCATCCGGAAAATAATCCATCAGCGTCATAGGCGTCTCCATAGGCTGTAAGCCATTCAGGTGCATGGAGTAGTTCTCAATCCCGGAACAGAATCCGGTCTCCCGCAGCATCTCGATGTCAAAATGTGTCCTCTCGGAAATTCGCTGGGCCTCAATGAGCTTGTCCTCACTTTTAAAATACCGGACACGCTCCTCCAGTTCTCTCTCAATTCCCTCGATGGCCTTCTCCATCTTGTCCGGTGCCACCACGTAGTGAGAGGCAGGGAACACAACCATATGCTCTAATTCAGCCAGTGCCTCTCCGGTCACCACATCAATTTCCTGAATCCGGTCCACTTCGTCCCCAAAAAACTCTACCCGAATCGCCCGGTCTGTGGCCGACGCAGGAAAAATCTCCACCACATCTCCCCGGACACGGAATGTACCCCGGTGAAAATCCATATCATTTCTCGTGTACTGAATATCAATCAGCTTCCGAATCACATCGTCCCGGTCTTTCTCCATACCGGGTCGGAGGGAAACCGTCATATTCTGATAATCAATGGGACTTCCCAAACCATAAATACAGGAAACACTGGCTATAATAATGACGTCACTGCGTTCCGTCAACGCCGCTGTGGCCGAGTGACGCAGCTTGTCAATCTCATCATTGATGGCAGAATCCTTCTCGATATACGTGTCCGTGGAAGGCACATAGGCTTCCGGCTGATAATAATCATAATAGGACACAAAGTATTCCACTGCGTTCTCCGGGAAAAATTCTTTAAACTCACCATACAACTGAGCCGCCAGAGTTTTGTTGTGGGCAATGACCAGTGTTGGCTTGTTCAACTGCTCGATGACATTCGCCATGGTGAAGGTCTTTCCGGAGCCTGTGACACCGAGAAGCGTCTGGAACTGATTGCCCTCTTTGAAGCCATTTACAAGGGCCTCGATAGCTTCCGGCTGGTCGCCGGTGGGCTTGTATTCGGAATGTAAAATGAAATGATCCATGATTTTCCTCCTTACTTGATCTTCCAATAACCTTTTCGTGACGAGCCAATTCTCTCAATTAAATCCTTCTCTTTAAGATTTTTCAATCTGGCCGCTATCGTTTTTCTGCTTACATTTGATTTGTCCGCTAATTGTGTAACTGTGTACTCCGGATTTTCTTTCAACAAAGCAAGCAATTTTTTTTCGGTTTCATTCACCTTATCGTTCACCTTATCGTTCACCTTTTCATTCACCTTTCCAATTTTCTCCGGTCCTACTTGCAAATTGGCAACTGATTCCATAGGAATCGTAATTTCAAAAATATTATCTTCTATAAATACTGGTGTTCCCCCGGAATAC
>JALENH010000287.1 GCA_022767895.1 Eubacterium sp. | reverse complement strand
ATGAAATACAAAATATTCAAAATTTCGAGGAAATTATCAATGCGTTCAGAAATGATGGCGGCTATTCTATTTTCATTACCGGTTCAAATTCATATCTGTTAAGTGGAGAATTGGCTACAAAACTTACCGGAAGATATGTAGAGTTCGAGCTATTCACTCTGAATTTTAATGAATATCTTTCAATGAAAAAATTTTATCAGAAACCTATTGATAATAATCTGAATGTTGAATTGGATAAATTCCTCAGAGAAGGAGGATTCCCTCGTACAGTTAGATTTGATACATCAGAAGAAAAGCAAACATACGTAAAAGCAGTTATAGAAGAGATTTTTGAAAAAGATATTAAGAAAAGAGTTAAGGTTCGAAATGTGGAAGTTTTTGAAACGGTTAGATCATTTCTTATTAACAATTTTGGTGCTACTATGAGTATACAAAGTCTTCAGAATTCTCTAGAAAAGGTTGGACTATCTGTACAACGAGCAACCTTAAAACGATATATAGATGCGTTGGTTGGTGCAAAGATTCTTTATCAATGTAATCGATTTGACATGAAATCCAAGAAAGCTTTGAGTGGTGAAAAAAAATACTATTTGGCAGACACATCATTCTATTTTGCATTTAATACAGATAATCGTATAAATTATGGACCTGCATTGGAAAATATGGTATATCTGTATGCTCGAGGAATTAATTATGCGGTAAGTGTTGGTAGGATTGGTAGGCTTGAGTGTGATTTTATACTTAGAGATATGGAACAAAATTATTCATATGTTCAGGTCGCGTATACAATAAATGAGAGTAAACAGACCGAAGATAGAGAATATAAACCATTGGAAATGATTAGAGATAATTACATGAAGTATGTTGTGACAACAGATTATTTACTCCAGAAGAGAAATGGAATAAAACACATTAATATCTTAGAATTCATGAAAGAGGGTAAGAAATTTTAAGGAGTACGTAATTGGTTTTAGAAAGAAATTGGAGGTGCCTTATATGCAGGACACGGAAAACATTACGATTATTTGCAATAAAAAGGAGATTGTACTGAACATCAACCGGATTCTTTATGTTCAGATGCGGGGAAATTGGGCCCTAATACATATCTTGGATGGACTCATCTATCAGACAAGAATTACGTTGGCAGAGCTGGAGAAGACCCTTGGCGACAGTTTTATCAAGGTGAATCGGGGATGCCTTGTGTCGGCCATGGCGATTCACAATGTCACCGATAAAATCAATCTGTGTAACGGCGAATCGCTACATTATGTGGTGCGAAAGAAAAAGGAGATTCTTGGAAAGATTCAGGCAAAGCAGCAGGACATGATTGGCAGCTTCAACGTAGAGGGGGTTCCTGATTCAGAGGGAAAATACCACGAGCATTACCGCCTTTTTGATACGATGTCATTCGCATTTGCGGACATTGAGATGGTGTTCGATAAGGAATCCCGTGCGGTAGACTGGATTTTCCGGTATGGCAATCCCGCATTGGCAAAGCTGGAAAAGATACCGTTAGAGCAACTAATTGGCAGCTCCTTTGGCAGTTTGTTCTCCAATATGGATTCCAAATGGCTGCGAAGTTATGAACGGGCTACGCTGTACGGGGAAACACTGAAAATCATCGACTACAGCCCGGAAATTGATACTTATTTGGAGGTAATCTGTTTTCCCACATTCAAAGGACATTGCGGCTGTATTTTATTCGATATTTCGCAGATTAAGTCTTTCCGGAAGAGTACCGATACGGAAAAAGCACTGGCACTCTACTTCGAAAAGCTGGTGAATGCAAACCGATGACATGATCAAATAACGGTGAATATGGCAATTATGTCGTTCCGTCACATCAAAAACGTCAATTCATCACAAATCAAAAGAATTCATCACAAATACTTGAAAAATGGTTTGAAAAGATATACAATTCAAATTAGTGATGATTCTATACAGTTTTAATCTCACGTATCCATTATTAGTAGATGTTTATACAATTATTTTATAAGGAGGATAAAAATGAAAACAAAAAGGCGGATTATAAGCTTTTTTCTGGCGTTTTGCATGCTTCTGACGTGTATGCCCAATAATATGGTGTATGCGTCTGCGGCAGAGACATCTGAGGCAGGCAGCTTCAGCAGCGGCAGCGGTACGGAGAACGACCCGTATATTCTTGCGAATGCTGACGATTTTATAAAGCTTGCGGAAGATGTAAACGGCGGTACATCCTATGAGGGTACATACTTCAAGGTGTCGGACGAGGTGACAGAGCCTATCGCGCTTTCGACAGATGGCGGCTTTGCGCCCATCGGTACAGAGTCGAATCCCTTCAATGGTTCATTTGACGGAAACGGTAAGACGGTAAATCTTAGTGTGGATTTAGCAGACACGAATACGGGATATGTAGGCTTGTTCGGTAACACTGGCAGGAATTCTGTCGTAAAAAATGTAACCACGACGGGTACCGTAAAAGCATACCGATATGTTGGTGGAATTGCGGGATTTGCACTAGGTAAGATTATAAACTGTCATAACGAGGCTGATGTGACAGCAACTGTGACAGCATCTGAGGCCAATGTCGGCGGTATAGTAGGTTATGCTTTTTCCGATGTAGTAAATTGTTCAAATAGTGGTTCGGTAAGCTGCTCTTCAGGAACCAAAGTCGGCGGTATCATGGGGAGCATGAATGCTTACGTGATAAACTGCCTTAACACCGGCAGTGTTACAGGAAAGGATTGCATTGGTGGTATTGCAGGTTATGCATGGGAGTATGAAATAAAAAACTGTGTAAACAACGCTGTTGTAACAAAGACGGGTGATTCAAGCAATGCAGTCGGCGGGATTATCGGTCAGTTTGGTTGTAATACAAGCATTACAAATTGCTACTACAATCAAACTGAAAATTCCGGGCTTTGTGACGCGGGATATGATAAGACTAATAACGAGGCTGTTACAACCAAAAAATGCGCAGTATCGGGAGAAGATATTGTATCAGACACTGTGCTTGACGAGCTGAACATATATGCAAATAATACTTCTGTGAAGGGCGTTGTTCTTCTTTACTGGAGGGCAGATGGTGAGGTTATCTCATTAACAAGCGAAAAGCCGGAACTACCATATACGATTACAAATAATTCGACTGATTATCTTAGCGTTGACAGCTATGCAAGAAAGGAAGCAGAAGTAACGGTTACTGTAATAAATGTGCCGGATTATCTGGTTGTATCCGGAATAACCGTGAAAGACGCAAATGGCACCGATGTAGCAACAACTAAAACAGCAGAAGGCTATACCTTTACCATGCCGGAGAGTGATGTTACCGTTTCGGCGACAATGGACATCAAACTTACACAGACAGATGGGGTGTATCAGATTGGCTCCGCTGACGAAATGAAGATACTCTCAAACGCCGTAAATAACGGATATGATACAACAGATAAGAGATTTAAGCTTACAGAGAATGTATCTCTTTCGACATCGGGTGGCTTTGCGCCAATCGGTAAAGAGTCTAATAAGTTCAAGGGTACATTTGACGGTGGTAACAATACAGTTAGCCTTGATTTACAATTAACTAGCAAAGACTATGTAGGTCTATTCAGCTATAGCGCCAGTGGTTCTGTTATAAAAAATATAACGACAACGGGAAAGGTAAGCGGATCCGGCAGTGTTGGTGGAATTGTAGGATATCCGCAGGGAAGCATTACAGATTGTGATAACCAAGCTGATGTAACAGGAAAAAACGGTCATGTCGGCGGCATTGCTGGATATTCGTGGGGAAAAATTACAAATTGCTCAAACAGTGGTTCGGTAAGTAGTTTGCAAAAGCATGTCGGCGGCATTGCTGGATATTCAAATGATTACACGATAAACTGCTCAAACAGCGGTTCCGTAAGTGGTTCGTCAGAGTATGTCGGCGGTATCCTAGGAGTTTCGGATAATTGCACGATAAACTGCTTAAACAGTGGTTCGGTAAGTAGTTCGTCAGAGTATGTTGGCGGTATTGTAGGTAAAATGGACTCATTATTTACACGTGCAATAAACTGTCTTAACACTGGAAGTGTTACAGGTAAAAAGTACACCGGAGGTATTGTAGGTTATGCAGGGACGTGCGAGATAAAAAACTGCGTAAACAACGCTGCTGTAAACAAGGCGGATGGTTCGGAAGATGCAGTCGGCGGTATGGCGGGTATGCTTCATTCATCAAACGCATCACTTACAAACTGCTATTACAATAAAACCAAAAATGAAGGGATTTATGACGCGGGATATGACGAAAGCGGTAATGTGCTTTCAACCACAACTTACGCGGTATCGGGTTCAGCTATTGTGTCAGACACTATACTTGACAGTCTGAACGTATATGCAGATAAAAATAAGGTAGGGAATACGGCACTTCTTTACTGGAAGGCAGATGGTGAGGTCATCTCATTAACAAGCGAAAAGCCGGCAATACCATATACGATTACAAATAATTCGACTGATTGTCTTAGTGTTGACAGCTACGCAAGAAAGGGTGCAGAAGTAACGGTTACTGTAAATGTGCCGGATTATCTGGTTATGACCGGAATAACCGTGAAAGACGCAAACGGCGATGATGTAACAACAAGCAAAACGGATACAGGCTATACCTTAACCATGCCGGAGAGTGATGTTACCGTTTCGGCGACAACTGACATCAAACTTACACAGACAGACGGAGTGTATCAGATTGGCTCCGCTGACGAAATGAAGATATTCTCAAACGCCGTAAATAATGGATATGATACAACAGGCAAGAGCTTTAAGCTTACATCGAATGTATCACTTTCATCAGATGACGGCTTTTTACCGATCGGTACAGATTCAAAGTACTTCAAAGGTACATTTGATGGAAATGGGAAGACGGTGACACTTAATTTGGATTTAGCCGACAGGAACTATGTAGGTTTATTCGGTTACTGTGGCAGTGGTTCCATTATAAAAAATGTAACGACCACAGGTACAGTAAAAGGAAAAAAATATGTCGGTGGTGCAGCAGGAGAAAGTAATAGTAGTATAATAAACTGCCATAACGAGGCGAATGTAACAGCAGAAGATTTCTATGCCGGCGGTATAACAGGCGGTGCTTATTCCACTGTAATAAATTGCTCAAACAGTGGTTCGGTAAGTGCAAACAGTAAAGTTGGCGGTATTGCGGGTATTATGACCCATGCAAATGTGGTAAACTGTCTTAACAATGGCGGTGTCACAGGAGAACAGAGCACCGGCGGTATTGCAGGTTATGCATGGTCAGGTCAAATAATAAACTGCGTAACCAACGGTAAAGTAAATAAGGCGGATGGTTCAAGTTATGCAGTCGGTGGTATTGTAGGCTCGAAAAGTACAGATAATCCTACTAATCTAAAAATAGTAAAATGCTACTACAATTTATCTGAAAATCCTGAGGTTTGTGATGTGGGACATTCCATTGAGGACACATCAACACCGCTCACAGACACAACCTGCGCGGTATCGGAAACAGATTTTGTGTCAGACACTGTGCTTGACAAGCTGAATACATATGCAGACAAAACTTTGTGGGGCGGTATTGCACTTCTTTACTGGAAGGCAGAAGGAAATGTGATTTCTTTAACAAGCGAAAAGCAGGTAATACCGTATACAATTAAAAATAATTCTGATTATCTTACCGTTGCGGGCAGTGCAAAGCCTGGTGCAAGTGTGGAAATCACGGTAGGTGACATACCTTCCTATGAGAAGCTTGTTAATATAACGGTAAACGGGGAAGAACTTGCGGCAGACCAAGAGGGAAAATATGCATTTACCATGCCCGAAAAAGATGTCACGGTAAATGCTGAGGTGAAATTTGCCCTTACAAAGCTTTCAAATGGCAGATATGCTATTTCAACAGCAGATGATCTTTTGATTTTTGCAGCGGCTGTCAACAGTGGTGATTATTGTTATGAAGATGCCACGCTTACAGCGGATATTACAGCGTCAACCGCGGACGGCTTTGAGCCGATAGGTACTTATGACGATCCGTACGGCGGCTCTTTCTACGGTGATGGTCACACGCTGACGCTTGATATCACAAAGGGGCTGGATGATGATGGTACAACGGTTACGGGTCTTTTCGGTGATGTGGAGGAAGCACATATATATGACCTGATTTTGAAGGGAAGTGTAGATGGTGGCGACAATACAGATTCTTATACAGGCGCACTGATTGGTGCTGCTAATGATTATAGTACATATGTGTACAATGTATACAGTGAGGTGGCAGTAAGCGGCAGTGGATATGTAGGCGGGATTGTCGGAAATGGAAATAATAAAAAAGCTCGCCTGAGAAATGTTGTAAATAACGGTACTGTCACACAGAAGAATACGGCTGAGGATAAGCTGGCGGTCGGCGCGGTTATGGGTCGCGGTAACACAAAATATACTAACGTTTATTACAATTCAGAGAAAAACAGCGGAATGTATGATTGTGGATATAGTAATGACGGATCTGAAGTGACATCGGATGATAGTTCAGTTATGGCGAAAACTACGACGGAACTTTTCACGGATGAAGTAATGGATGTCCTTAACTTTTATGCGCTGGATGACGGAGATTTGATGTTCTGGGATATTTCTGCGGAAACACAGACGGTGAAATTTGCTAAAAAATGTCCTGCGCCGTTATATACAATATTAGCTGCAACTGAACTGTCGTTTAATTGTATTGATGCACCGACGTATTCCCGTGCAGGAAAAACCATTACGGTGAAAACAAGTCTGAATGTCTCTAACGAAATGGTAAAGAGCATTACCGGAATTAAGGTGACAGATTCAAGTGGCACTGTTATGGATGTGACCAAGACAGGCGATGATACCTATGAATTTGTAATGCCTAAAAAAGATGTAAAAATACAGGTTATATGTGAATATAATATAGATACTGATTCTGACGGTGTGTATCAGATTGAAGACCTGAATGATTTGATGATATTTTCCATGATTGTAGCAGAGGGACAGACCGATGCAGACGCACAGGTGACGGCGGATAAGATTTGTGCCAGCGATTTAGTATCAGGCACTGATATATCGGATGATGAATTATTTAATCAATTAAATGGCTTGATCGGAAAACAAACAGCAACAGCTTACAGGGGTACATTTGACGGAAACGGTGCGACAATGGAATGGCTTGGCGCGTTGTTTGGCTACACTGACGGTGCTGTCATCAAAAATTTGAATATCGCCACTAATGTTCCCCGTTCTTCGGCGGGAGGTGTTGTAAATAGCGCAAAGAATACCCATATCGATCATTGCAACGTGAAGATTGAAATTACTAACGATAATGCTGGAGCCGGCGGTGTTGTAGCAGTGGCAGAGGATTCTAAAATTACAAACTGCTCTGTGACAGCAAGTGGCTCTGTGAATTACTTCGGCGGTATTGTAGCCAGGATACAGGATAATACTGTTATTGCAAATTGTACTTTATGTGAAAGCAATTTGAAAGCAACGGAATGCGGTGGTATCGTATATTGGTCGTATGGTGAGACAGAGATTTATAACTGCGTAAATCAGAATTTGTTTGAAGATGTAATAAATGCAGGAATGATAGTGGGATTAGCAAATATGTCAGGTCTGACTCTTGCCAACAATTTCTATTATGAAGATACCGATTTCTATGATGTGTGGGAGGATATGGAAAAAGAATCTGTCATCGATGCGATGACAGATAAAAATTCGGCAGTAGATGAAGTTGAAGTTGGAGCACGGTATATTCCTGCAAAAATGAATGAATATATCGAAGAAAATCCTGACCTTATGGAGGACACAGCACTTAACAAGTGGAGTCTCGAAACGAATGATGAAACGGGGAAAGATGTTATTTGTTTTGCAGATACGTCTCATCCGGAGGTTTATTCCATCAAGAAAAGCGATATCCTTGTGAATACGCTTGTGAAAGACAAGAATTCTTACGGCGCTTTGAAAGGTGATGAGGTAACGGTTGCGGGAGTGCCAAGTGGTGCGGCGGTAAAGGTTACCGATGAAAAAGGAAAGGAAATCACACTGACATCCAACGAAGGCACATATGTATTCGCAATGCCCGAAGGTGATGTAACCGTATCGGTTACGATGGATTCGGGTATCGAAGAAACAACCGAGATTGACGGCACGACCTATGTGGTAGTAAGAACTGCCGAGGACTTTATCAAGGCGGTAACATCTATTGCGGCGGGTAACAACGTACTCAATGTACAGATTGCTGGGGATATTACGCTTACAGCAGCAGAACTGGAAGACTATCCTGAATATGCTGAGACCACACCGGCTTACAACGGTACCTTTGACGGTGCGGGGCATACCGTGACCATTAATGGGTTAGCAAAATCCATGCTTGCTACGATTGGCAAAGAGGGCGTTGTGAAAAATCTAACGGTTGCCGGCACCAACAGTAGCAATACTGAGGCTGCGACTGTTGCAATGGTAAATAAGGGTACAATTATGAATTGTATCAATAAAGTAAACATAAGCGGAGACTTGGCGGCAGGTATCGCACTTTCCAATGCAGGCACAATATTGAACTGTATCAACAAGGGCAATATGAATGGTTCTACTTATGCCGCAGCGATGGCCATTATGAATCAAGGAACGGTATCCTTTGTAGCAAATGAAGGTACGATAGAAGGTCCGTCGGGAAGTAGTAAGATGATAGCAATGGGCAACGCTGCTAAATATGATATAGATTTATCATCGGAAGCGGATTCTTCTTTGTGGAAAGTTGAGGCGGCATCTCTTAACGGTGCGTTGGAGGAAGAAAAAGCAGATACATCATTGCTTAACGATTGCAGAGAATGGTCTGTTTTGAAGACCGATACAAGTACGGAATTGGTGTTTGCAGATGAAGAAAATGCACCGTATTATATGTGTACAACTCCTGACGGCGATAAACCGTATCAGATAGGAAGCCCGGTTGAAGTGACCTTTGATTCAGCAGATA
Organism: Eubacterium sp.; assembly: GCA_022767895.1. Lineage (GTDB taxonomy): Bacteria > Bacillota > Clostridia > Lachnospirales > Lachnospiraceae > Eubacterium_F. Next base: position 7,614 of record JALENH010000287.1, on the reverse strand, counting down.
TTCCAGATGGCTTTATAATAGGCAGCGTGGTGGTGAAGTCAAAATATGGAAACGACAAATTTAACGCGACACCGGTTGCCGGCGAGGATAACACCTTCTCCTTTACGATGCCGGGTAAAACCTGTCAGATGGTAATGAATCTGGAGGCGGATGGTTTACAGAAGGATGACAACGGATATTACCTTGTAGGTTCCCTTGATGATCTTATGAAGGTAAAGAAAACCATTGAAAGTGGCAATAACGACATCGATGTTAAGCTTACGGCGGATATTGATGGCTACAATGGCTCGCCAATCGGTGGAAGTGGCGGTTATAGCGGTATATTCGACGGTAACGGTCATTCCATAACACTTGCCATGAGTGATGCTTCAGGGGATTATGAGTATTATGGATTGTTTGGAACGATCAACAGCAGTGCCGTTGTGAAAAACCTTACCATAAAGGGCAGCATAGAAGCAAATGCTTCGAGCCATGTGGGTGCTGTTGCGGGAAGAAGCTATGGCACGGTAACAGACTGCGTAAACAATGCGGCTGTAACAAATAATAGCGGTTATGCAGGCGGTATTGTCGGTTCATCAGAAGGTGTCGAAAAGAATCCTGCAAAACTGAGTAATTGTGTGAATAACGGTGATGTCATCGGATATGATGCGGGCGGTATCGTTGCTGATATTATAAACTATAGTGTGGTAACAAACTGTAAAAATAACGGTGCAGTTACTGCAACCAGTGACGATGCAGGCGGTATCGTAGCACAGGGAAAAAACGTCGAGATTATCAACTGTATCAATGCCGGCGCTGTATCGGGAGATTACGCGGGTGGTGTGATTAGTTACCCCAATGGCAATAGTGTAATAAATAACTGTATGAATATCGGTGATGTATTTGGATACTATACGGCAGGTGGTATTGTGGGATATGGTTGTGACAACACCACCATAAAGAACTGCTTCAACAGTGGAAATGTTACCGGTGATCATGATGTATATGCCATTGCTTACTATGACTTAGAAAGTGTTAGTGCTGATGGGATTATGAATTCATTCTATCTGCAGACAGAGGACGTAAATGCCGGACTTGAATCGTCTAACCTTATGAATGAACAGGATTCTTCCGAGGCGGTAACGGAAGCTGAGGTTACATCAGGCTATGTTGCTTATCAGCTGCGGAGTGGTCAGGCAGAAGACGAGGAAATGCTCTGGGGACAGACACTTTCGGGTGACAACGCGGACGTTTGTCCTGTTCTTGGCGGAGAAACAGTTTATCGGAATGAAGTCTATAAAGGCTGTAAAGACAATCCGGGTAATCCGACGTACGCCTATTCCAATACAAAGGAAGAAGCTGTTTATGCACCACACGATTATGTGATAAGCGAGGATGGCTCTTATCATGAATGTAGTGTCTGTCATAAAAGGGAACAACATTCTTATGTAAACGGTGTATGTAGTGTCTGCGATGCAATCTGGGAAGAAACCATCAATGGCATTACCTATCAGGCCATCACAGAGGAAGTGGATGGAAAACCGATCGGAAAACTTGTAACTGTATCCGGAAAACAGCTGGTTGCCGTACGGGTGACCGGAACCGGTGAGGATTTCTCCGAAAGCATTTCCGATGACAAGGTGACGATTCCGAGCGAAGTAACAGGAAGCGATACAGAGCAGACCTTTGTGGTAACCGAGATTTCAAAGAACGCATTTAGCGGAGCAGATGTTACAGAGATTGTGATACCGGATACGGTAACAGAAGTCGGTACTGAAGCATTTGGCGAGACAGAAACGATTACCTTTAAAGGCACAGAGCCTCCTGCAGGAATTAAAGATGCGCTTTCCCCTAATGCCATAGTCAATATTCCGGAGGGCGCAATGGAGAGCTACCGCAAGGCGCTTGGCGAAAATGCTAATATTGTGGAAGCCCATACGACACACATCAAAGATGAAGGCACCAGAGTGGAGCCAACCTGTGAGAAAAAGGGTTCCATCACGTATAAGTGTACGAAGTGTGGAGAGGTGCTCGAAGTGGTAGAGCTTGATGCCACAGGTCATACCTGGGATGCCGGAAAAGTCACAAAAGAAGCAACTGAAACGGAAGAAGGCGTAAAGACTTATACATGTACCGTCTGCGGCAAGACAAAGACAGAGGCAATTCCTAAAAAGCAGGCAGTTACGCCAGAGTCACCAAAGAAGGAAATTGTTACGCCAGAGTCACCAAAGAAGGAAACTGTTACGCCGGAGTCGCTTAAGAAGGGCGATGTGGTCAAGGATGATAAAGGCAGAGCAAAGTATATAGTACTGGATGTCGTCAAAAAAGAAGTTGCCTATAAAGAACCCGTTAATAAGAAAGCAAAAACCGTTTCCATTTCGGCTACCGTAAAGATTAAAGGAGTTTCATACAAAGTATCCGGTATTGCCAAGAATGCATTTAAGGGCAACAAGAAAGTGACAAAGGTTACGATTTCATCGAAAGTTAAGACCATTGGTAAGCAGGTGTTCTACGGATGTAAGAAGCTTAAGACGATTACAATTAAGTCCACGAAGCTGACATCAAAGACAGTTTCCAAGAACGCCTTTAAGGGACTTACCAAAGTAACTACAATTAAAGTGCCAAAGAAGAAAGTAAAGGCTTATAAGAAGTTATTTAAGAGCAAAGGATTATCTTCCAAGGTCAAGGTGAAAGGTTATTAAGACAGGGTGTTCTTTATGATAAAAAGGGCTTTGCACACCGATGGTGCAAAGCCCTTTTACTGTAGCATAATTTATATGAATTCTAAATCAAACCTTCTCCGGTTCAGGATATTCTTCTCCGAAGGTTTCTACCGTAACCTTTTCCATTACAACCGGTACCAGAGGCATGTCGCTCCAGTCTGTCTCTACCGTTGCCAGTTTGTCCACTACATCCATTCCCTCAATGACCTTACCGAATGCAGCATAGGAGCCATCCAGATGGGATGCTTTTTTATGCATGATAAAGAACTGGGAACCGGCGGAATCCGGGTGTTGCGAGCGTGCCATGGAAATAACGCCGGGCTCGTGACTCAGTGTGTTGTTGAAACCGTTGATGGAGAATTCTCCCGGAATACTATAGTCGGGTCCGCCTGTTCCATTGCCATCCGGATCCCCGCCCTGAATCATAAATCCTTCGATGATGCGGTGGAAGGTCAGTCCATCGTAAAATCCCTGATTAACAAGAGAAATAAAGTTGTTTACTGTGTTGGGTGCGATGTCAGGATAGAGCTCCAGTTTGATGACATCACCTTTTTTCATTTGAATTGTTACAATTGGATTTTTTTCAGCCATAATTTTGTTTCCTTTCTGATTTCTGAAAAGTTCACTGGCGCGGTTCTCGGCCGCGCTTTTTTTATTGTAAAAGATTTTTTAGAAAGATGCAAGTACTTCGACATACATTGACAGTCATCTGTAGACGAAAAGGGAAAATGGTATCCCATGCTGTCATTTTCTGTCGGAAGAGGCAGGGAAAAGGAAATAAATAATGTTTTTTTCTCTACGGTTTTTGACAAGTTTTGCAGGAAAAATTTTCTATAATGGTCATACACCGTTGAGAAACAGATATTAAACGGACAAGAAAGAGAAGAGGATGACAATGAAGATTTACCTGGATATTTTTTTCCTTGTCAATGCAGGAATGAATTTTGTGATTTTGTTGGCGGAAAGTTTTTTTGGCCAAAGAAACGTGAGGATTCCACGGCTTGTGCTGGCCTCCGTATTAGGTGCCGTGGCAGCCTGTCTTATGATTGTATTCAGCGTCCACCGCATTATGCCACTGTTCGTTTTTGGTTATCTCATTGTAAGCATTGTGCTGATTCGTCTGGCTTTCGGGAAAACGACTCTGGGGACAATGATTCGTAATCTGTTTTTGTATTATGCCGTTGCTTTTTTGCTGGCTGGTTTGCTGGTACAGCTGCAAAAGGTGTTTCATCTGCCGTTGACTGGTATCACCCTGCTTGCCGTAATGGTTGTGGTTCTCTTGTTTCTGCGTTGGATGCTGCCCAAACTGCGGCAAAGGCAGGTGCGGGCTGGCAGCTATTACCGGGTTCGTCTGTACTACGAGGGCAGGCGAGTTGAAGGGAATGCATTTCTTGATACCGGGAACGGTCTGTATGATCCCATCAGCCGGAGGCCGGTCATGCTGGGCGAGGCATCTTTTTTACAAAGGCTTTGGAGGCGAGAAGAAAAACCGGTGATGAGGATTATTCCATTTCATTCCATCGGGAAGGAGAGCGGTCTTTTACATGCTTTTCAGGCAGAGTCGTTGGAGGTGGAAAAAGAAGGCCATTGGGAGCGTATTTCGAAACCGTGGGTGGCTGTTTGTGATAAATATGTTTCGGTAGATGGAGAGTATGAGGTTATCCTGCATCCCGACATGTTGATAAAAGAGAGAAAAAAGGAGGAACAATAGTATGTTATTACGTATTTCAATGCCGGGTCAGTTCCAGTTCCGGATGATTCAGGATTGGCGGAGTGTTTTTTTTCATCATGGAGGAGACATTCATTATATCGGAGGTGCAGAGATTCTTCCGGCTCCGTTAGAACCCTCGGAGGAAGCGGCCTGTATTGAATGTCTTGGGGATGAGGACAATGAGACTGCACGCAATACGCTGGTGGAGCATAATCTTCGTCTGGTGGTCTATATTGCGAAAAAGTTTGACAATACAGGGGTAGGGGTCGAAGATTTGATTTCAATAGGAACAATCGGATTGATGAAAGCAATCAATACATTTAATCCCGGTAAAAATATAAAGCTTGCGACATATGCTTCCCGGTGTATTGAAAATGAAATTCTCATGTATCTGCGGCGTAATAATAAGACCAAACTGGAGGTGTCCATTGATGAGCCATTGAATGTGGACTGGGATGGCAATGAATTGCTTCTCTCCGATATTTTGGGAACCAGCGAAGATGTTATTTACAGAGATATTGAGCGGGAAGTGGACCGGAGTCTGCTGCGGAAGGCGCTGGAGACGCTGAGCGACCGAGAGCAGACAATTATCCGTCTTCGATTCGGCATTGATGACAAGCAGGGAAGGGAACTGACCCAGAAAGAGGTGGCAGATTTGCTTGGAATCTCGCAGAGTTACATATCCCGATTGGAAAAGAAGATTATGAAACGGCTAAAAAAAGAGATTCTTAGGATGGAGGGGCAGTAACGGCGAGTGCCGGTATTTCCCGGAATAACGGGAGCTTCCTGCCGGCAGATTGGGGATGGTTCCTATTGCAGCAAAACGGTCTGTCTGGCCGGAAACTCGTGGTGGTTGGGATTTTGGCTGCTATGCAGCCTAGAGACATGAATCGGCAGAGAATCATGCAAGCATGTTCTCTGCCGATTCACTGTCTCTGCACTTCGTGCAAAATCCCAACCACCACTCAGACATTACCGGCATTCAGACCTGCTGCAATAGGAACCATCACAATCTGCACCGGCAGTCCGCTATGTTATTCCGGCAAAAAGCCGGCACTCTTACTATAGGCGAAGAGGGAGCATTCTCTTTCTGCGAATTGCCATACTTGTTTTTTTGCGGGGCAATCAAGGGGACCACTGTGAAACAAAATCGGAGGGGAGAATATAAAATGGGAATTTTGCACGAAGTGCTGAAACAAAGGGAGGCGTTCCAATATATGCTAGCATAGTTATTGAGACGCCTCCCTTGTTTCGGAAGTTGCGGAGCAACTAAAATTCCTATTTTATTAAGTTATTCTTCCCTCCGACTATTTTGCTCACAGTGGTTCTCTTGATTCGCGGAAAAACAAGTTATTGGCAATGCCGCAAAAAGAGAAGGTTCCCCCTCATCGGTAAGTGAAATAATCAAAAGCAGCAACGGTTGTACTTGGTTTACCATTGGAAGTAGCATACAACCCTATAGTGTTCCCTACGAAACCGCCGGCAACATCGGTGCTCAGCATCCGGGCATCCACGTGGTCTGCCAAAGTCAGGTAAACTTTACCGTCGAAACTATATGTAAAAGTCAAATCCTGTCGGGTTTCAGAGATGCGCAGATAAATTTCTGAATAACTTTTATCCAAAATGGTTTTTGAAATCGTTTCAACCTCATCCTTATATGTTTTAACAAGGGACAGTGTGGAGCGGTCGCCTTCTTTGCCCACCAGAAGCTGGTAATTAAAAGACTGACTCTGGTAAATTGCAATCCCTGCCTGTTCATTTTCTGCTTTCGGCTCAAAACTCATAAGTGTCTCTGCCATAAAATCAAAAGAGAGCTGTCTCCGGCAGACATAGGAAGGAGTACCTTTTGAGGACAGCGTATCGGCATCCAGTGTCACTTCCAGAAAGCCCGGACGGTTCACCAGCGAATAGTTTTCCTCCTTCGGGTTGCGCAGAAATAGAAAATTCATTGGCAAATCGGTGCAGTCGAAATCTTCCTTTGCCGGAACCGGATCCACGGAGCAGGATGGGAGATTTGGCAAAGTAAAGGTGTCTTCTATAATGCCCTTGCCGGGATTGATAACCGGCCAGCCATTTTCCCATATGAATGGTACGAGGAAAGTCTCACGTCCCAAATTGCGGTAATAACCGCCGCAGGTCCGGGAAGCCAGACAGACCATCCACCATTCGCCGTTTTGGGTTTCTACAATATCCGGGTGTCCTACATTGACAATCGGGTAGTTGTGACCGAGATGGCGGTGGGTCAGGATAGGATTAGCTTTGTGCCCCTCGAAAGGTTCTTTCAGACTCTTGCTGCGGGCAATGGATACCGCATGGTTATGTCCGGTGCCTGCTTCAGAAATCAGCAGATAATACCAACCATCCTTCTTATATATATGCGGTCCCTCCGGCCATTCCACGCCACGCAGTGCACCGTGCCATGCCGGATAGCTTTCGCCTACCAGTTTCATTGTCTTTAAATCCAGTTCCTGAATATAAATTTCATTGTCGCCAAAATATCGGGAACCTTCTCTGCGGTTCTGGGTTCCGCAATAATAACATTTTCCATCGTCATCAAAAAACAGGGAGGGGTCAATCCCGGCAGAATCCAGTGGGTAGGGATCTGACCATGGCCCTGCCGGGTCGGTGGCAGTTACAATAAAGTTGCTAAGGTCATTGGTTGGTGTTACGTTTGTCGTAATCATGTAAAATGTGCCATTGTGATAGCGCAGTGTCGGGGCAAAGATACCCTCGCTTGTCTCTGCATTTACTAAAGGAAGCTGTTCCTTCCGCGTAAGGATATTTCCTATCTGATTCCAGTGTACCAGATCTTTGCTGTGAAAAATGGGAACACCGGGGAAATAAGCAAAAGTTGATGTCACAAGATAGTAATCGTTGTCAACACGGCACACCGATGGATCCGGATAAAATCCAGGCAGGATCGGGTTTGTAGATGTTATGCTGTTTCTCATATGATGGAACCTCCATATTGTATAAGTTATATAAAATATCTATATAAGATTCTAATATATCTTCCATAGATTGTAAATAGAAAACAGATTTAGCGCGATAAAGCATACCTTTTTAGCAAATATTCATAAAAAATTATCTCAAAAACTATGGACATGTCACAAAAATGGTGATATACTTTATTACAAACTGTATACATATTATACAAAAAAAACATCGTGTGTTTTGCATAGGGGACATGGTTCATTGGCA
>JALENH010000016.1 GCA_022767895.1 Eubacterium sp. | reverse complement strand
AACGAGCAGAACTAGTGTGACAGCACTGATTTGCATAAAAAAACAGGAGGTATGATATGCTGAGAGGTCTTTATACTGCTTGGACAGGGATGGCCAATGAGCAGAAAAGGCTGGATGTTATTTCCAATAACATGGCCAATTCCAATACCGTAGGTTACAAAGATGAAAAAGTTGCCAGTCAGGCATTCGACCAGGTACTTGGAATTAAAATAAGAGATGGATCTCAAGCGTACCACAATGAGCGTATCGGTCAGTTGAGTCTGGGCGTGAAGATTGGGGAAACCTATACGGATTATTCCCAGGGATCTGTTCGCGAGACAGGAGGTACATATGACCTGGCGCTGAGTGGCAGCGGATTTTTTACCGTGAGTGTGACGGACAAGGCAGGAGAGGTTCATACACGTTATACCCGCGATGGAAGATTCCAGCTGACCAAAGAAGGACTTTTAGTGGATGCGGACGGCAATCCGGTTCAGGGAAAGAATGGCAATATTGTCATAGACCCCTCATCCAAAAGTGTGACGATATCAGGTACCGGGCAGATTATGGCGGATGGTGAATTTATCGACACATTGCAAATTGTTGATTTTGAAGATTATGATTATCTCTACAAATATGGAGATACTATGTATGAACCTGTGGAAGGAGCCACATTCAAAGATGCAGCTGCAGAAATTTTACAAGGTTATACGGAACAGTCAAATGTTAATGTTGTGAGAGAAATGGTCGATATGATTACTATAACGCGTGCATACGAGGCCAATCAGAAGGTGATTCGCTCTTACGATGCGATGCTTGACAAATCCGTGAATCAGGTGGGAACGCTGCGATAACATGATATTTGGAGGTGGTAGCCTATGATGCGTTCTTTATGGACCGCAGCCAGTGGCATGATTGGTGAGCAGAGCAATCTCGATGTGATTGCCAACAATCTGTCCAACATTAACACAACAGGATACAAGACACAGGCGGCTAATTTTAAGTCGCTGATTTATCAGAATTTACAGACAAAATCCACGACCAGTACCGGAGAACCCAAGCCGGTTGGCGCTCAAGTGGGTCTGGGTGTGCGGGTCGGATCGATTTCTTCCGATTTTACACAAGGTGCACTGAACGCGTCCAATGGGGCATTTGATTATGCCATTCAGGGAGAGGGATTTTTCCGGGTACAGTTAAGTGACGGAACGACAGCCTACACGAGAAATGGACATTTTAACATGGCCATAAGCGGGGATACGATTACCCTCACAGACAGTGAAGGAAATCCGGTATTGGATACGAACGGAAATGCCGTTGCTCTTCCGAATACCTATCGTTCCAGCAGTGTGGGTGTTGACCAGTTTGGCAATCTGACCTATCCGGATGCCAACGGCAATCAGCAGAATCTCGGAATTCAGATTGGCTTGGCTTATTTCCCGAATGCAGGAGGCCTGGAGAAAGCTTCCGGTTCCAACTATTTGCAGTCGGATGCCTCCGGGGAGCCGACGGTTTATACGGCGGGAGAATTAAATTCCAAAATTGTGTCCGGCTATCTGGAGAGTTCCAACGTACAGGCGGCGGATGAGATGGTAAATATGATTATTGCCCAGCGTGCTTATGAAATGAATTCCAAAGCAATTACGGCATCCGACGAGATGCTTCAGCAGGCCAATAATCTTCGTTCCTGATGAATGTGAAATGAGGTGATTGGATGGCAGTATCATCAATTGGCGATACATACTTTACGAATTATTCCGCAGACGCTTCGGATGCTGTATCGGATCGTGTGACGAATCAGATTCAGAATGCGGAGACGGACGAGGAAACGTTAGATGCCTGCAAGCAGTTTGAAGCATATATGATTCAGCAGATGTTCAAATCCATGGAGGAATCTGCTAAAGTTTTCTCGGATGACGATGAGGATAGCAGTGGAGATTATGTGGAAATGTTTCAGGATAATTACCTGTCCACCATTGCGGAGCAGATGGTCAATAGTGGTCAGGGACTTGGAATTGCAGAGCAGCTTTACGATTCCATCAATCAGAATAAAAATTAAGAATGTAATGATAAAGCAAAAGCCCTTTGGCGCCACAGTGCTACCAGGGGCTTTTTGTAACGAGTCGGGGAGGCATCAATGGAGGAACGAAAAGGCTATGTAGCCCATATTGTCTATCGCAATGTTGAAAATGGATATACCGTTTTTGAACTAGAGAGTACCGATGGCGAGTCCGAGACATGCGTTGGTAATCTGCCTTTTATCAATGAGGGAGAATATGTCTGTGTCCGTGGTGAGATGGTACAGCATCCGGTTTATATGGAACAGTTGAAAATTTCTTCCTGCGAAGTGCAGGAGCCGGAGGATGAAATTGCCATGCTGCGTTATCTGGCATCCGGTGCGATCTCTGGTATCCGGGGAGGCCTGGCAAAGCGTATTGTGGACAAATTCGGTGACAAAACCTTTGACGTCATAGAGAAGGAGCCGGAGCGTCTGGCAGAAGTGAAGGGGATTAGTGAAAAAAAGGCACGGGCCATCTCCATGCAGTTTGAGGAAAAAAGAGAGATGCGGGGAGCCATGATTTTTTTGCAGGATTATGGGATTTCCAATCAACTGGCTGTGAAAATTTACAAAACGTATGGTACCGCATTGTACGATATTGTGCGGGACAATCCCTATCAGCTGGCAGAAGATATCCGCGGAGTAGGTTTCAAGATTGCGGATGAAATTGCCAGAAAGAGTGGTTTTTCTCTGGATTCGGTGCAGAGAATGAGGGCGGGACTTCTCTATGTGCTGAATGCAGGGACAAAAGAGGGGTATGTCTATATGCCGGAGGAACTTCTGATGCGAGAAGCGGTATACCGGCTGGAGGTACCTATGGAACGGCTGATGGATGTACTGGAACAGCTTTCCTATGAAAAGGCCGTTATGATAAGCCCGGAACGCCATGTGTATCTGCCTGCTCTCTATTATTCGGAACTAAACTGTGCCCGGATGCTTTTTGATCTCAATGTTCCTATGGGGCGAAAGACGGATGCCTACGACAGCACCATTGCGGCATTGGAAGAAAGAGAGAATATAGCGCTTGACGATCAGCAGCGGATTGCAGTGCGGGAAGCTATGAGTAGTGGATTTCTTGTGATTACAGGGGGACCCGGAACAGGAAAAACCACAACCATCAATATGATTATTGAATGTTTTCGTGAGCAAGGTTTGTCAATCCTGCTGGCGGCACCTACCGGTAGGGCGGCCAAGAGAATGTCAGAGGCCACCGGCTACGAGGCTCAGACCATACATCGTCTGTTGGAGTATAATGGTGCTCTGCTGGAGAATGAAGACCAGGACGAAAATCAGGCAGATCTCTTTGGGCGCAACGAATGGAATCCGTTGGAGACAGATGTTGTTATTATTGATGAGATGTCCATGGTGGATATTTTCCTGTTCCACAGCCTCTTGAAGGCGGTTGCGGTGGGGACGAGACTGATACTCGTGGGAGATGTGAACCAGCTGCCAAGTGTAGGACCCGGTAATGTTCTGAAAGACATTATTGCTTCCCACTGTTTTAATGTGGTGAAACTTTCCCGGATTTTCCGTCAGGCGGCGGAGAGTGATATTATTGTCAATGCTCACCGAATTAATGCCGGAGAGGAAATTGCACTGGACAATCAAAGCAAGGATTTTTTCTGCCTCAAGAGAGACGACAGCCATGGTGTGTTGGAAGTGATGCTCTGGCTGGTGCGTGATAAAATGCCCAAATACACGAACTGTACACCTTTTGATGTGCAGGTCCTGACGCCTATGAAAAAGGGAGAACTGGGTGTTTACCGGTGTAATGAGGTTTTGCAGCGGTATTTGAATCCGGAGGCTCCCGGCAAGAATCAGATGGAGCTGCATGGCGTGGTGTTCCGCGAAGGGGACAAGGTTATGCAGATGAAGAATAATTACCAGATCAAGTGGCAGATCCGGGGTTACAATCAGATGATGATTGAGGAAGGAACCGGGGTGTTCAATGGAGATTGTGGCATTATTACAGATATTGACAATTTTAATAAAGAGATGACGGTTCGGTTTGATGATGAAAAATATGTTACATACGCCCAGGGAAATCTGGATGAATTGGAACTTGCCTATGCCATTACCATTCACAAATCCCAGGGAAGCGAGTATCCGGCAGTGGTTCTTCCTCTTCTGGCGGGACCGAAACCTCTTATGAATAGGAATATTCTTTATACTGCGGTAACAAGAGGTAAAAAATGTGTTACCATTGTGGGCAGTCGGGAGACGGTGAAAGAGATGATCCGAAACAAATCCGAGCAGATGCGCTATTCTTCTCTCAGGGAAAGACTGGTGGAACTGGAATCAGAAGGAAAGTAAAAAATAGGATGCAAAAGTAGGGAAAATTTGTTATGATAGAAAGGGAGAGTGAGTGCACTTTGAATCTGCTGGATTTGCTTTTTCCGGTGAAATGTCCGGTGTGTGGTGAACTGTTATCGAAGAAGGGGGAGCGTATTTGCCAAAGTTGCAGAAAGGAACTTCCGTATGTGACAGAACCATGCTGCATGCGTTGTGGAAAACCTTTGGAGAAGGCTACGCGGGAGTACTGTCAGGATTGTGGTAAAAAAAGATACTCAGACAAGAAAGATTTTCTGTGTCAGGGAACGGCACTCTGGGTCTATACCGACAGGATGAAGAGGGCTATGGCGGATTTTAAGTACAATGGGTGTTACCGTGATGGTGTTTTTTTTGCGGGGGAACTGGTTCGGTTCCGAGGTGGCAAAATAAGAAAGTGGCATGCGGATTATATCATTCCTGTGCCTCTGCACCGCAGAAAAATATGGTTTCGCGGTTACAATCAGGCTGCCTGTGTGGCGGAGGAACTGGGGAGTCAGATTGGGATTCCGGTGATGGCGGCGTTGGAACGGTTACGGTCTACCAAACCGCAAAAGGATTTTGATGATAAGGGACGACGTGACAATGTAAAAGGTGCTTTCTCTGTGTCAGAGCAATGTCGGAAGATACTTTATGGTAAATGTATTTTGCTGGTGGATGACATCTATACGACAGGAGCTACTTTGGAAGCTTGTGCCAAGGCACTCACGGAAGCAGGAGTGAAAAAAGTATATTTTGCCTGCCTGTGTATTGGCAGGGATTATTAAATAGAACCAGGAGGATATTTTGATATGGAAATTGTTGCATGTAAAGGATGTGGAAAGTTATTCAACTATCTGCAGGGAGAAAGAATTTGTCCGGCTTGCAAAAGTAAGCTGGAGGACAAATTTTTAGAAGTAAAAAAATTTGTCCGGGAAAATCCCAATATTGATATAGCTGAGTTGTCGGAAGCGATGGATGTCACTGTCCGTCAGATTAACCGCTGGGTGAGGGAGGAGAGACTGGTGTTCTCGGATGATTCACCCATTGGCCTTCCCTGCGAGGGGTGTGGTACAACCATCAAGACAGGACGTTTCTGCGATAAGTGCAAGACCGAGCTGGCTATCGGGTTCCGCCATGCCGCCGGGGCTGATCATAAAAAAGAACCGGAGCAGCCTAAGAGGAAAGCGGCTTCCGACAACCGTATGAGATTTCTGGATAACTAACGAATTTGAATACCATTGGATGTGAGCTCGATTTTTTTCTCTTTGAGCAGACGGCCAATGGCTCTCTTGAAGGCGGCTTTGCTGATCTGGAATTCACGCTTTATGATCTCTGGGGAGGTCTTATCGTGGAAAGGCAGAAAGCCGCCTTCTTTTTCTAATCGCTGAAAAATTCTTTCGGCATCTTTGCCCATCTGAACTTTCACTTTTTCCTGAAGACTCAGAGTAAGTTTTCCTTCCGGAGTCGCTTCTTTGACACGTGCTTCTACCATTTCTGCCACATGGAGTTCTCTTGTCATTTCGTTATGGGGAATCAGGGCAGAATACCGGTCGTCCACTGCTACAAAAGCACCGAAGGAGTCCAGTATTTCATAGATTCTACCTGTTACATGAGCCCCCTTTTCGTAGGGACTGTCACAGGATAAATAATCATATACCTTCATCGTGGCACAGAGCCGGTCGCTTTTGTCTACGTAAAGAGCCACGAGAACCTGATCACCCACATGTACCCGGGATGTCTGCTCTTTGAAAGGGAGAAGCAGATCTTTGGCTAGACCCCAGTCCAGGAAAGCTCCAATTTTTGTCACATCTTTCACTTCAAGTACAGCTGTCTCGCCCAGTGCTATATAGGGCTTTGCTGTTGTGGCAATGAGACGGTCCTCGGAATCTTTATAAAGAAACACTTCATAGAAATCCCCCTTCTCAGTATCCGGGCGGACCTGATTATTGGGCAGTAACACTTCTAACTCAGGCATGTCACCGGAACTGAGAAGTACGCCGTGAGGATTTTTCTTAATTACATAAAGTCTGGCATATCTGCCAAGCAGTTTAGATTCTTTCATAGTAAACTCCATTCTATGCTGGGGTGAATTCGCTAAGGAAATAGGGATTTTCCTCTTTGTCTGTAAAAATCACATAAAATTTACCATCCATGACGCCGGTGCGGATATACATGGTATCTCCCATTTTGGCAGCCAGACGGAATTCTGCACGCAGTTCTGCTACTTCATAATCAATGGGAAGGACGTTCACGGCAAGTCGGATATATTGTCCGTTATTTACGTGATGATTCGTGTCGAGATAATTCTGGCACACGTCAACTGTGTTGACCAGTGTGAGTTTATCCGGACAGGGAACCTTCCGGGAGGAGTACTCCATCTCGTATGCCGGCTCGGTGGGATAGGCTTCCTTTTCTTCCTCGTCAATGCGGGTAGGCTGGCCTGTGGATGGGTCGAAGTAGAACCAGCGGGAATCGGCAAATGCAAGTACCTCCCTGTCCGGGGTTTCCATTAGAAAATTCCGGCATCCAAAGATACCTTTAAACTGGTATGGCCAGGTGTGTACGGTGAAAGCTTCGCCCATAACAGGCCGACGCCGGAATACGACATGCCAGGCACTGACTAACCATGCCCGGTTTTTTTTCAAAAGATCCAGAGCGGAGTGCCCCACATCTTCACTATGAAAAAGGCAACAGTCCTGCATGGCGTTGACAGTGTCTGAAACACCAAGCAAGCCGTCCTTGTCAATTCTGCTGTAAGAAACACGATCACTATATGAATACATAGGATTATCCTCCTTCCTTTGAAACAGTTTTTATTATACTACCCATTCCCAAAAAAAACTAGTGAAATCTATTCTTGGGAAGTAAAAAGTAATCGTGGATATTTTTTTTGGATTGTGTTATGATAGGAAGAAATTAATTTATACAGAGAAAGGTCGTGCATTAACATGAAAAAAATCATTGCGACAGACAAGGCTCCGGCAGCTATCGGACCATATTCCCAGGCGGTTGAGGCGGGGGGGATGGTATTCACCTCCGGTGTAATTCCTATCGTCCCGGCAACCGGAGAACTGGTGGAAGGCGGTATTGAAGAACAGGCGGAGCAGGCAATTGGTAATCTGAAAGCTTTAATTGAAGCTTCCGGTGCGAAAATTGAGGATACCGTTAAGACAGTAGTATTTATCAAAGATATGAACGATTTCGCAAAAGTGAATGAGATTTATTCCCGGTATTTTAATGGGGATTGTCCGGCACGATCCTGTGTCGAGGTGGCAAGACTGCCGAAGGATGTGCTGATTGAGATAGAGGCCATCGTGGCTAAATGCTAACTGATAAATGTTTTGAATATATAAAAAGTGCTGTTCAAAAGATACAGCACTTTTTATATGCGGATGTCAATGTTGCGTCCTAATCCCGGGTTTACCGACTGTTCCATCATCTGAACAAGCTGATCCCCCATTGCTTCCTGCATATCCATGGTTTTCTTTAACATGGCAGTTCCGATGCCCTGTTCAACCTTTGTCTGGGCATTCGCAACAGAATAGGCAGCAACATCTATTCCATCACTGATTTCCATAGAAATCCCTCCTACCTTAATTGTAATACGATTGTAACATATGAAAAGGAAAAAGTAAAGGAATAAAACACCAAAGGAGTCGAGAGCTGTAGAATAAAAAGGTAAATTAGGTGATGATGTAAAGAAATGGTAAAAAATAGTAGAAACATTGAGTTTACAAGGGTTGACAGATGGCGTGTTAGTTGCTATACTGAAACAAGTAGTTAACAAATTTGTAACATTTGGACCTGCTTGATATCGTGGAGTTGACAATGATTGGGCAGGGAGATAAATGATGGAGGGAAGAACTATATGCGACACAAAAGGTTAGTCAGATGTGCGCTGGGAGCAGGACTAGTATTATCCTTTGGTATGTTTGGAAGATATATGATTTCTTCGTCTACGACGATGGGGTCAGAGACCGAGTTGGCAGGCATGGGTTATACGTTGGATCAGTACTGCACGATTCAGGTGGGAGCCAATCAATCAGATCCGGAAGCGATTGTGGCATTTGAAGATACACCGAATAGTGATGGGACAAGCACAGTCAGTGGTTCGGCAGTAGGGGGAGCGACCCCGGAGCCGACAGTAGAAGCCACGGCGACCTCGACTCCCAAGCCGGAATCAGAATATGCCAATGTAGGTATTTCCATTGCGGCAGATTATGTTAATATTCGAAAGAAACCAAGTACAGATGCTGACATTGTCGGTAAACTGTATCGGGGAAGTGCAGCTACGATTTCCAAAACGGAAGGAGACTGGGTGTACATCAAATCGGGTTCTGTGTCCGGATATATTATGAAAGATTATCTGGCGATTGGTTACAGTGCCGAGAAGCTGATTGATCAATTTGGTACGAAATGGGCAACCGTAACGACAGAGACACTTCGTGTCCGTGAGAAGACCAGTGAGAGCAGTAAGATTCTTGATCTTCTGCCGGGAGAAGAAAGTTACGAGGTCTTGAAGGAAGAGTCTGAGTGGGCCAAGATTCGTGTGGATGGCGACACCACCGGCTATGTAAAAAAAGATTATGTAAAAATTTCTGTTCAGTTTAAGAAAGCAGTTTCTATTGAGGAAGAAAGAGAAGAAGAAAGAAGAAAAGCTGCAGCGGCAGCAGCTGCCGCAGAGCAGGAGAGGGAAGCGAGGTCTTCCAGCAGCAGTTCGTCGAGCAGTAGTTCTTCCAACCATAGTAGCAGCTCATCCAGTGGCAAGAGCAGTGCAACCAAGAAGCCATCATCCAACAGCAATGGAAGCGGCGGCGGAAAGAGCAATTCAAGCAGTTCTGGCGGTTCCAGCAATGGTTCTGGCGGCGCTGGCGGTTCCAGTAGTTCCGGTGGTTCCAGCAATGGTTCCGGCGGTGCCAGCGGAGGAAGCTCATCAGGAGGAAGCTCATCCGGTGGCAGTGCACTGGGAAGTGGTGATGGTTCCGCAATTGCATCCTATGCCTTGAAGTTTGTAGGAAATCCATATGTATATGGAGGTTCCAGTTTGACTCATGGTACGGACTGTTCCGGATTTACAATGTCAATCTTTAAGAAATTCGGTATCAGTTTGCCTCGTACTTCGAGAGAGCAGTCTGGTGTGGGCAAAAAAATCAGTCCATCCAGTGCAAGAGCAGGTGACTTGATTTTCTATGCCAGTGGCGGCCGGGTAAACCATGTTGCACTGTGTATCGGTGGCGGTCGGATTGTTCATGCCAGCAATCCGCGTACCGGAATTACGACGAGCAATATGTACTACCGCAAGCCATATTGTGCAAGAAGAGTATTAGGATAATTATAGAATATCCTTGTGTATAGTCGAGCAGGTGTTTGCCTGCTCGATTTTTTTAAGCCTTAAAAAGAAGTCATACAATTTAAAACCGAACGGCTGTACGCCGACTTTTGTAGTCTGAAATTCGGTTCACGATTATCAACATTCGAAATAACCATTTTGCGATATTTACCACTTGTCAACAAAGTTATGAACATTATCAACAAAAAAGGTAGACTTATGTAGCATATTTTTCACGAATTGACAACTTGATAAGTTGTATGACAATTCTTGGGAAGAGGATGGAAATGTTTACCTATTTGAGAGATTTTAGTGTTGCCGAGGATGGGTTTTTAGTGTATAATAAACATACGAGATGAATCCAATGGACATCTTGAAACTTATGGGCAAAGGAGCTGAGCATTATGAATTTAGTAATTAGCGGAAAAAACATTGACATAACAGAAGGGTTACGTTCAGCAGTGGAAGAAAAGATTGGCAAGCTGGAAAGATACTTCAATGAATCGACGGAAGTTCATGTGACGCTGAGTACAGAGAAGAATCGCCAGAAGATTGAGGTTACGATACCGATGAAAGGTTCCATCATTCGTGCTGAGGAGACAAGCACAGATATGTATGTATCCATTGATTTGGTGGAGGAAGTGATTGAGAGACAGCTTCGCAAATACAAAAATAAGCTGATTCACAAAGAACAGAATGTGGCACAGTTGAGCAAGGCATTCGTTGATGAGGATGCATACGATGAAGAAGATATCGCCATCATTCGTTCCAAAAAATTTGCGATGAAGCCGATGGATCCGGAAGAGGCTTGTGTGCAGATGGAACTGTTAGGACATACATTCTTTGTGTTCCGTAATTCGGATACCGAAGAAGTGAATGTTGTGTATAAGAGAAAAGACAACACATATGGTTTGATTGAACCGGAATTTTAGAGGAATATTTCCTTGAGTATTTAGAGGGGGTCCCCTGAGTCCTGATTTGGATGGGGACTCCCTTTTGTGTTGGGAATTTTTCGAAAAATTGGATTGATTTCTCAGTATAAATTTGGTAGCATAGGTATAAGTTCTTTATTCGGAGAGTTTGCTATGATGCGAAGTACATATAAAGGAATCATACGTATATTATTTTCAGCATTACTAGTTTTGTCGGGAATGTGTTTTGCAGAAGCCAAAACAGGTTCTTATTTTGTATGTGCTTTGGTCAAAGAGGCGGACTGCGAGTTCGAGTCAAATGGAATGAGACAGCAGGAGATTGGCCGTCATACTCTCAATTTATTAGGTAATCGGAATACAAGCTCAGATGTGATGCCGTCTGAAAAACAATACGAGACGGAGTCTGTCACACAGTATATCCATAAAGCAGATGGAAAAAAGCGAATGTTGCAATCCTTTTCAAGTAATGGTAAAATAACATATTGGAACAATGACGTTTCCTATTATGTTGTATGTGACGCTGCAGGGTGACAGTAGACCTGTGGCAGAAAAAATAAGTGGAGAGTGACAAAATGGGATTATTAAGTAAAGTTGTCGGAACGCACAGCGAGAGAGAAGTACGACGTGTGATTCCGATTGTAGACAAGATTGAGGCTCTGGAACCGGAGATGGAGAAATTGTCAGATGAAGAGCTGCGAGGGAAAACCGCAGAATTTAAGAAAAGACTGGCAGGAAAAGAAACGTTGGACGATATTTTGCCGGAAGCTTATGCAGTGGTCCGTGAGGCATCCAAGCGAACGATTGGCCTGCGGCATTTCCGGGTACAGTTAATTGGTGGTGTGATTTTGCACCAGGGACGTATTACAGAGATGCGTACCGGTGAAGGTAAAACATTGGTATCCACCCTTCCTGCCTATCTGAATGCGCTGGAAGGAAAAGGTGTACACATCGTTACGGTCAATGACTATCTGGCAAAGCGTGATGCGGAATGGATGGGACAGATTCATGAATTTTTGGGATTGACAGTAGGCGTGATTCTCAACAGCATGGACAACGATGAGAGACGGGAAGCCTATAATTGTGATATTACCTATGCTACGAACAATGAGCTTGGGTTCGATTATCTGCGTGACAACATGGTCATCTACAAGGAACAGCTTGTGCAGAGAGAACTCAATTATGCCATTGTGGATGAGGTGGATTCGGTACTTATCGATGAGGCGAGAACGCCATTGATTATTTCCGGTTCCAGTGGCAAATCCACGAAAATATACGAGGCATGTGACAACCTGGTTCGTCAGTTGAAACGAGGTACGGAAAAAGAGTTGTCCAAGATGGATATCATCATGAAAGAGGATAACAACGAGACTGGTGATTATGTCGCCAACGAGAAGGAAAAGACGGTCAACCTGACGGAACAGGGTATCAAGAAAGTAGAGAGGTTTTTCCATCTGGAGAATCTGGCGGATCCGGAGAACTTGGAGATTCAGCACTGCGTTAATCTTTCCCTTCGTGCTCACGCGCTGATGCATCTGGACAAAGATTATGTAGTCAAAGATGATCAGGTACTGATTGTCGACGAGTTCACCGGTCGTATTATGCCTGGACGCCGTTATTCGGATGGACTTCATCAGGCAATTGAAGCGAAGGAGCATGTAAAGGTAAAGCGAGAGAGCAAGACCCTTGCCACCATTACCTTCCAGAACTTCTTCAATAAATATACCAAAAAGTGTGGTATGACAGGTACCGCATTGACGGAAGAGAAGGAGTTTCGTGAGATTTACGGCATGGACGTGGTAGAAGTGCCAACCAATCTTCCGGTACAGCGTATTGATCACAACGATGCCGTATATAAGACAAAAAGAGAAAAACTCAATGCCATCGTGGATGATATTGTGGAAAGTCATGAAAAGGGCCAGCCGGTACTGGTGGGTACCATAACGATTGATGCGTCAGAGGAATTATCACAGATGCTGAAAAAACGTGGTATTCCGCATAAAGTGTTGAATGCGAAGTTCCACGAGATGGAGGCCGAGATTATTGCGGACGCCGGGCAAACAGGTGCCGTAACCATTGCCACAAACATGGCAGGACGTGGTACGGATATCAAGCTCGGTGAAGGCGTGACCGAACTGGGCGGTCTGAAAATTATCGGTACGGAGCGCCACGAGTCAAGACGTATTGACAATCAGTTGCGCGGACGTGCCGGACGTCAGGGTGACCCCGGTGAGTCCAAGTTCTACATCTCTCTGGAGGACGATTTGATGCGTCTGTTTGGTTCCCAGAATCTGATGCAGATGTTTAACTCGCTCGGCATGCCGGAGGGCGAGCAGATTCAGCATAAGATGTTGAACAAAGCAATTGAGCGTGCCCAGAAGAAGATTGAGAGCAACAACTATGGAATTCGTAAGAATTTGTTGGAGTATGACCAGATCAACAACGAGCAGCGCGAGATTATTTATGCAGAGCGACGTAAGGTTCTGGATGGAGACGATATGCGAGATACCATCATCAATATGATTGATGAACTGGTTGAAAAATATGTCAATGCAGTGATAGGTGATGATCAGCAGCCGGAAGAGTGGAATCTGCAGGAACTGAATGAGATTTTGATTCCGATGATTCCGGTGGAGCCGGTTACCGCAGAGGGTGTTAGCTCCAAGAAGGAACTGATTCAGAATCTCAAGGAAGAAGCATTGCGTCTCTATGAGAGTAAAGAGGCTGAGTTCCCGGAGGCAGAACAGATTCGTGAGATTGAGCGTGTCATTATTTTGAAGGTGACAGACAGCCGCTGGATGGATCACATTGATGATATGGATCAGTTGCGCCAGGGTATCGGACTTCAGTCCTATGGACAGAGAGACCCGGTAGTAGAATACCGTCTCCAGGGTTATGACATGTTTAATGATATGACGGAGTCAATTCGCGAAGAGACAGTAAAAATGTTGATGCATGTACGCATTGAGCAGAAGGTTGAGCGTGAGCAGGTGGCAGAAGTTACCGGAACGAACAAGGACGATTCAGCCAATGCACCGGTTGTGCGCAAGTCGGAGAAGATTAGCCGAAATGCACCTTGTCCGTGCGGTTCAGGTAAGAAATATAAACATTGCTGCGGTCGTTAAGGAAAATCTTTGCCTGTGGCAATAAGAAAAAATATTAGGTGGTGATTTTGTGGTAGAACTGGATAATATCCGGATTGAACTGAGCAGTTTTGAAAAACCACTTCTGGAAGTAAGGGATTCACTTTAACTTAGCAGATAAAAAGTTAAGGATTGAAGAACTGGAACGCAACATGGAAGCACCGAATTTCTGGGAAGATGCCGAGAAGGCCAGTGCAGATATGAAAGAAGTGAAAGATCTCAAAAATGTTGTGGAGCGGGCTGACAGGCTCAGTACAGCTTATGATGATATTATGACATTGATTGAGATGGGCAACGAGGAAGGAGACGAATCCCTCGTTCCGGAAGTACAGGAAGAGTTTGACGAATTTCAGAAGGAATTTGAAAATCTCCGTATTACAACAATGCTCACGGGTGAGCATGACACAGAAAATGCAATTCTGACCCTGCACGCCGGTGCCGGTGGTACAGAAAGCTGCGATTGGGCGAGTATGCTCTGTCGTATGTATGAGAAATGGGCGGACAAACGAGGTTTCACCGTTAAGGTACTGGATTCCCTGGATGGGGACGAAGCCGGATTGAAATCGGTTACGTTAGAAATTCAGGGGGACAATGCCTATGGCTACCTGAAAAGTGAGCATGGGGTTCACCGTCTTGTCCGGATTTCGCCCTTTAATGCAGCAGGCAAGCGGCAGACATCCTTCGTTTCCTGCGATGTGATGCCGGATATTGAGCAGGATATAGATATTGAAATTGCGGATGATGACATCCGGATTGATACCTACCGGTCCAGTGGTGCCGGTGGACAGCACATCAACAAGACGTCGTCAGCAATCCGTATTACTCATTTTCCTACGGGAATTGTTGTACAGTGCCAGAACGAGCGCTCGCAACACATGAACAAAGATAAGGCGATGCAGATGCTGAAGGCCAAACTTTTGATTTTGCGGGAGCAGGAAAATCTGGCGAAGGAATCCGATATCCGTGGTGAGGTAAAGGAGATTGGCTGGGGCAGCCAGATCCGGTCTTACGTCATGCAACCATATACGATGGTGAAGGATCATCGGACCAATGCCGAGACAGGTAATGTTTCGGCAGTTATGGATGGTGATATTGATCTGTTTATGAATGCCTATCTAAAATGGATCAACAGCTGAGAAGGGAACAGGTTATGAAAGAAGTCGTTACATTTTTTTTAAGTGGTAAAGAGTATGGGGTAGAAGTGAGCCGGATGCAGGGAATTGAAAATTACGGAGAAATTTCCAGGGCGTCAGAGGTACCGGAAAATTTCCTTGGAATTGCCTGTATCAGAGATGAAATGATTCCGGTTTTGGATATCAAGAAGAAACTCGTTCTGCCACCGGTGCCGGTGACTGGAGAGACAAAGTATGTTGTTCTCCGGACAGAGAAGGGGAAGCTGGCCTTTGTTGTAGATGGTGTTTCCCGCATTCTGCAGGCAGAAGGTGATGCGGTACAGGATTTTCCGGCACTGGTACAGACCAAATCTACCTCTTATGGAGATTTTGTTGTAAACCACGAGGGCCATTTAATTCTTGCCATCAATCCGGAAGGACTTCTGACGGCTGAGGAGTGGCAGAAGATTGAAGAAGTGCTGAAAAGCAGAAGTGAGGAGCAGGAAGACAAATAGGCTTTTCACTTAGAAATGGAGGAAAAGATGATTCGAATAGCAGTATTAGGATATGGAACAGTAGGTTCAGGTGTGGTAAAGGTACTCAATACCAATGCAAAAATTATTGCCAAACGTGCCGGCCAGGAAGTAGAAGTGAAATATGTACTGGATCTTCGGGATTTTCCGGGGGATCCCGTTCAGACTAAGGTAGTGCATGACTTTAACATCATTCTGGAAGACCCGGAAGTGGATATCGTTGTGGAAACCATGGGAGGCACCAAACCGGCTTACGAGTTTGTCAAGAAATCTTTGCAGGCAGGAAAAAGTGTATGTACTTCCAATAAGGAGCTGGTGGCAGCGTATGGTGCTGAGCTGGTACATATTGCGAAAAGTAAGAGTGTGAATTTCCTGTTTGAGGCAAGTGTGGGAGGTGGTATTCCGATTATTCGCCCTCTGAACCAAAGTCTCACAGCGGATAAGATTGAGCAGATTAATGGTATTTTAAATGGAACTACCAATTATATCCTGACGAAGATGGCCAACGAAGGTTCTGATTTTGCAGATGTATTGAAGGAGGCTCAGGAACTCGGCTATGCGGAGAAAGATCCTACGGCAGATGTGGAGGGCTATGATGCCTGCCGCAAGATTGCCATTCTGACTTCCTTGGCATATGGCCAGCAGGTGGATTATGAGGATATTTACACCGAGGGAATTACAAAGATAACAGCGGAGGATTTCAAATATGCCAAAGCGATTGGTGCTGCAATCAAAATATTTGGTTCCAGTAAAAAAGTGGGCGGTAAGCTCTATGCCATGGTAGCACCGCAAATGATTCAGAGTGATAACCCTTTGTACGCGGTTAATGATGTATTTAATGCGATCTGCGTCACCGGTAACATGCTGGGAGACGTTATGTTCTACGGCAAGGGTGCCGGCAAGGAAGCGACGGCAAGTGCCGTGGTATCCGACGTGGTAGACGCTGTAAAACATATGAACATCAATGTGATGACCATCTGGGAGGATGAGAAAATGGAAGTATCCCCGATGGATGAGATGGAAAACCGCTTCTTTGTGCGTATCGGTGCTGAGGAAAAAGAAAAGGCAGAAAAAGCATTTGAGAACATCGAGCCGGTGGATGGCGGTATACCGGATGAGTTTGGCTTCATTACCGGGAAAATGACCGAAAAAGCATTCAATGATACAATGGAAGAATTTGACAGCTTTATCACAAGAATTCGTGTGGGATTTTAGTATGTAAGTAAGCCGGAATGGAGGATAAAATGGTAACAACAGGACAAATGACAGGCTATGCCATGGCGATTGCCCTGCCGCTTCTGGCAGGACTGATTCCTTTTTATCTATTCTGGAAGCGTTCCAGTAAGATTGAGAGAGGAATGTTAGGAGCTATTGGCTATGGAGTGATGGGATATTTCTGGCAGGAGATTATATACAGTTTTCTTGGGCTACTTG
The DNA here is from genome assembly GCA_022767895.1 of Eubacterium sp. GTDB lineage: Bacteria > Bacillota > Clostridia > Lachnospirales > Lachnospiraceae > Eubacterium_F. Next base: position 1,985 of record JALENH010000016.1, on the reverse strand, counting down.
CTCTTACCAAGATGAGAGGCGTGTTGAATGCCACTGGTGGAAATGCAGTGGTTGTTGCATTTGTGGAGGCACTTGCCGGTAGTCTGTTTGTTGCGGCCGGTTTGTACTGGGGAATATACCTCACGAATACAAAACAGCGTTCCCTATATCGTTCGGCAACGGTGGGAATTGGTTTTGGATTAGGAGCAGCTATCCTGACCTATGGTTTTCAACTTTATTACGCGGTGAAGATTAATACGGGGGCCTTTACCGGAACAGATTTGGCAAAGGCTAATATTCTTGCTACTACCACCGCGTCTTTATATGTAGATGCCTACCGTAACATATTGGTAGTAATGGTTTATATGGGAGTTGCCCTTTTGACGGGGAAATACTATTTAGAGAAGAATCGTCTGGCTTCTTGGCTCGTGCCGATTCTAACATATGTGTTTATGCGTTTCACGGATGTGTTGTTAAATACCTATGCACCTGCCTTGGCAGCGAAGACAATTTATCTTATTGTACTGACGTTATTGGCAGCGGCATCTCTGTGGATGGTATACCAGTGGCTGAAAAAGGGAACTCTGGAACTTGGGAAAAAATAAAAGATAAAAAAATCAAAGGTGCTGTTGTGCTGGCAAAGGGACATGGTGATATGCTCTCTTCGCCAGTGCAACAGCACTAGTTGCTTTATTTTGAAATATTTCCGATGACACTCAGAATCTGATCTGGTTCAAAAGGTTTCTGGACAAATTCATTGGCACCAAGTTTGATGGCGTCCACCATTTTGTTTTTCTGACCGGCAGCTGTAACCATGACAGCGTGAGCCTTCTCGTCATATGCCATAATCTTTTCCAGAGCACCCAAACCATCCAATACCGGCATAGTGATATCCAGTGTGACGATGTCCGGATTCAACTCGATATATTTCTCAAAACCAATCTGTCCGTTTTCAGCTTCTCCGATGACTTCATGTCCGTGCTCTGTCAAAATGTTGCGGAGCATACGGCGGGAAGTCCGAGAGTCGTCTACGATTAATATTTTTGCCATGATTCTCAATCTCCTTTTTCTAGCCTAATTTTACAATGAGGTCTGAACGTTTGCCATCGACATAAATAGGAAGGACGTAGAAATCACCCTCACCCTCGATAGTGCCGTCAAAATGAAATTCCGGCGGTTGCATATCGATGGATATATTCTGGTAACTGAGTTCTGTGGCATACAAGCCGTTCACACAGTTTGTAAACTCGCATACGGAATCCAGTGCGTCTTCATCTACGGTGCCAAATTCTTCCTTGGCATATCCGTCAGCGAGAGCGAGGATGCTGTCATCATTACAGGTAAAACCAAGAAATCCATCGTAATCGCCTGTCGTATGCTGGTATGCAATGTATTTTGCAGAATGGGAGGAAACAAAAGCCCCCTTGTCCATGCGTATGTAAGAGCTGACAAAACGTACCACATTTCTCAGTGCAAGACCGATTAGTGACAGATAGCGGGAATCCTCTGTTTCAACAAAAGCAGGGAGCATCCCCTCAATATTGCCATCCTGAATGGCTTTCATCACCTCATCCGATAACTGCTTGTCTTTCTGGAAAGAAGCAATTGCCGATTCGATTTCTTCCCGGCTCAGAATATTGCTTTCTTCCAACCCCTGTACGAAAATCAAATATGGATTCCCCTGTCGGCTCAACAGGTAAGTAACATCCGATTCCGTCAAGTAACCTTTCTCCACGGCCAGATCACCAAAACGTTTATCTGTCTGCATCTGCAGATAATTCAATTCGTTCGCCTGATTGCGAGTTAACAGCCCCTCATTTTCTGCGATTAACCCCAATTTAACACGATTGGCCTTTATGTAATTCATGCAGGAGGAAAATTGCTCAGCGGTGATTTTCTGGTTTTCCAATAAATATTGACCAAAAAACTGACTAAACATAAAAATCTCCTTTCAATTATTGTAAAATTATTATACAATAGAACGCAGAAAAGTTCAATGAAGAAAT
>JALENH010000009.1 GCA_022767895.1 Eubacterium sp. | reverse complement strand
CAGCAGTTGCAGGTCTGCCAAACAAGGACTCGGGAGTACGCCATTGGGGGCTCGAACCCCAGACACCCTGATTAAGAGTCAGGTGCTCTACCAACTGAGCTAATGGCGCTTTATCAATCACGCAAGGAATATTATATAATACAATTATGTAAAATGCAAGTAATAAATTCAAAAATTTTTATAAAATATGGAGGGTGAAATGGAGAAGAAAAACAAATGCTTAGAAATACTTAAAACAATGGTTTCCAACATATGGTATATTATTGCACTGGTAGCATTGGTCGCAATTATATTTTTAATGATTGCCAATTGGGGAGTCATATTAACTGTTTTAGGCAAATTTCTGAAAATATTGATGCCGTTTATACTCGGTTTCTTCTTTGCCTGTCTGATTAATCCCCTTGTTAAGTTGATAAAAAAGGGATTAAATAGGTTTAAAGAAGGACAGGCTATGAAATTGAAGAGGGGAATAAGTGTATTGATTAGCTATATCATTGTAATTGGAGTTATTACAATTCTGATTATTTACATTTTTCCTCAGGTCAAAGCAAGCGTAGCTGATTTAGGAAAATCAATCCAAAATGGATATCAGTATATGATTACACATGAAAAAGAAATCAATGACAAAATTCCATTGTTTGATTTGAGCGGAGGAATCGAATATATAAAGAAATTTGCCTATAATAAAGTGATTAATCATAGCTCGGATATTATTCCATATGTGTATCAGATTTCTTCTTCTGTATTGACAACATCCTACAATGTGTTGATGGGACTTGTGATATCCATCTACATTATTCTGGATAAGAGAAAATTAAAAAGAAGTGCAAGAAAGATTGTTTATGCCATTTCTCCGCGGAAAAAAGAAGAGGAAGTATGGGAAACAATGAAGCAGTGCAGTCATATTTTCAACGGTTTTCTAATTGGAAAGATGATTGATTCATTGATTATTGGAATTATTTGCCTGATTGCCATGTCCATTCTCCGGTTGCCATATGCGTTGCTACTCAGTCTGATTGTGTGCATTACCAATATGATTCCTTATTTTGGGCCATTTATCGGCGCAATACCGGGTGTGTTGATTTACCTGTTTATTGACTTCCGACTTGCACTTATTTTTGCCATTATGATTTTGATATTACAGCAGTTTGACGGGTTATATCTGGGACCGAAGATTTTGGGTGACCAAACTGGCATCAAACCCTTGTGGGTTATTTTTGGAATTACAGTGGGAGGCGCCTATTTTGGCGTAATGGGAATGTTCCTTGGGGTACCTGCAGTAGCAGTAATCATGTATCTTGTTAACTTATTCCTGGATAAAAAGTTAAAGAAGAAAGAAATCTCTTTATTTGATTCCGAGTAAACGTTTCACTTCTTCCAGAGAACAAATAATGCGTCGGAGTTTACGTGACATTCTGCCGTGATTGAGTTTTTCAGACAATATACGTTTTACACTCTGTGACATAATAATAACGGAACCTTTTTCTTTATCTTATGAAAAAGGTCCCGTTTTGTGAAAAAAATTATCGTGAAATGACGAACCGGCATATCGGCTTACCTTCCGCAACAAAGCGGCTTTCGTACTCGGTCATGATATTTCCTTCCAAGAATTCGCTGTGGTGGAGATCATAGGTAATTTCATTTATATTCCATAAAGCGGATTCCTCCACTGTTTCCACAGAAAAATCGAATAAATCCCGATTGTCTGTTTTGAATTGAATGAATCCATCCGATGTAAGTATTTCATTGTAAATAGCCAGAAAACCTGCACTGGTAAGTCTTCTTTTGGCGTGACGGTCCTTCGGCCAAGGATCAGAAAAATTCAGATAAATGCGGCTGACTTCACCGTGATCAAAAATAACTGCAAGATATTTTGCATCAAAGCGTAGGAAAAATAAGTTCTCAAGTTCTGTCTCTGCTCTTTTTTCCAATGCACGGTAAAGAACACTGGAGTACATCTCAATCCCGATGTAATTGATATCTGGGTTTGCAGCTGCCAGTTCATGGATAAACTGCCCCTTCCCCATGCCGATTTCGATGTGCAGAGGATGATTGTTGTGAAACAAACTCGACCATTTTCCCTTCAATTGTTCCGGTTCCTGTATCACATAAGGGCTTGCCTCAATAAATTCTTTGGATCCTTTGATATTTCGTAAACGCATCTTACTCCTCCATTTTCGTTGAAAGTATCGTATTCATAGTACCATAAATCGAAATTATGTCAAATAAGATATTGGAAAAATGGGTAAAATCGTGTATGATAGAATAGAATAAATATTTTTGGAGGCAAACAATGAGAAAAGGATATGCAGCACTTCTTTTGTGCATGGTGGGACTGGCAATCAGCAGCTTTCATGCGGAGGCAAAGAAAAAGCCCTCCATCTCAGCGGAATCAGCCATTGTGATGGATGTGCAGTCAGGAACAATTTTATACCAGAAAAATATGGACAAAAAGCAGTACCCTGCCAGCATAACCAAAGTTATGACAGGTCTTCTTGCCATTGAAAATTCTTCCCTTTCAGAGACCGTGACCTATTCCAGAGAAGCGGTGACCAATCTGGAGTCAGGCGCTTCCAATATCTGGATTGATCCGGGGGAAAAATTGTCCATGGAGGACAGCCTGTATGCAATTTTACTCATGTCTGCCAATGAGGCATGTAATGGGGTAGCGGAGCATATTGCCGGAAATACGGAAAATTTTGTTAAAATGATGAATGACCGGGCGAAGGAACTCGGATGCACAAATACACACTTTGCCAATACCAATGGTTTGTGGATGGCAAACCACTACACAACAGCACATGATATGGCAATTATTTCCCGGGCCGCATACAAGAATCCGACCTTTGCAAAAATTACCGGGACTAAACGCTATAATATTGAAAAAACAAATAAGAATAAGAAGCGTTACCTGTATAACCACCATGGTATGTTGTACGCCAGCACTTTTTCCCAATATTTGTATGATTATTGTGTTGGCGGAAAAACGGGATACACGGCGAAGTGCCGTTACACGCTTGTGACCTACGCGAAGAAAAACGATACGACACTTGTGTCCGTTATTATGAAAGCACCAAATTCTCCATGGACAGCACCAAATAATAATGAATATACGGATACAACGAAAATTCTGAATTACTGTTTTGAAAATTACAAACGGTTTGGAATTGAGCAGGATGCCACGGCGACAGTGGTGAACAACAATATGTTTACCCGCTTCAGCCCTTACTACAATAAAGAGACAAGCCCGCTGTCAATAGAGGATGGGGCCTGTGTCATGTTGCCAAAGGGAGTAAGTCTTGATCAGACTCAGAGAAAAGTAGAATTTTTGGATACCCCAAAACAAATTACGAATTCAAAGAAAATAATTGGAAAAATTACATATACTTATGATGGAAAAGAGGTAGGAGGTTCTGAAATTTATTATCAAAATAAAGGAAATCCTATCCTAAATGACAGCATCGATATGTCGGAATGGTTCGTGGATGCGGTGGAAAAGGCAAATGAAGCACCATTTCCATGGAAGACAGTTTTGCTTGTGGGTGCGATTGTTCTGGCAGCAGCCGGGATTACGCTACTGATTTTGTGGTGGATGCGTTCTCACAGAGAGCAGCGCACAAGGAAGAACCGCTATAAGAGAACCCGAAAGCAGAACAGAAAGAATGAAAGAGGTTATTATTATCATAAGGGAAGATTGTAGTTTCCCTGCGACCGGAATTGGAGGAATATATGCGGAAAACAAAAATTATTTGTACCCTTGGTCCTGCAACGGATAAAGAAGGCGTTTTGGAAAAATGTGTAGAATTGGGAATGAATGTGGCCCGTTTCAATTTTTCCCATGGAAGCCATGAAGAACAACAGCGAAGAATGGATCGGTTCCGGGAAGCACGTAGAAAATATAACAAGCCGGTTGCCTCTCTTTTGGATACAAAGGGACCGGAGATTCGCCTGGGTGATTTTGAAAATGGACGAGTTTCACTCCGGCAGGGACAGACCTTTGTTCTTACCACAGAGGAAATTCTGGGTGATGAGACGAAAGCCTATGTGACCTACCACAATCTTCCGGAGGATGTGGAAGTAGGAACCCGGATTCTCATGGATGACGGACTGGTGGAGATGATGGTGACCGACGTGGATGAGACTACAGTAACCTGTCGTGTGACAGGAGACAGCGAATTGTCCAATCACAAGGGAGTGAACGTTCCGGGACTTCACCTGAACATGCCATATCTGAGTGGAAAGGACAAGAGTGATATTATTTTTGGAATCAATAATCATGTGGATTTTATTGCGGCTTCCTTTGTGCGGACACCAAAAGATATTGAAGATCTGCGTTCCTTTCTCCATGAAAACGGTGGTGACGGAATCAATATTATAGCAAAAATTGAGAACCGGGAGGGCGTCGAGAATATTGACGCAATCATTGATGCTGCAGATGGCATCATGGTAGCCAGAGGAGATATGGGTGTGGAGCTTCCCGAGGAAGAAGTTCCGATTCTGCAGAAAATGATTATTGGAAAAGTATACGAAGCCGGCAAACAGGTCATTACAGCGACCCAGATGCTGGATTCCATGATGAAAAATCCGCGGCCCACGAGGGCGGAAGTGGCAGACGTGGCCAATGCGATTTACGATGGAACCAGTGCTATCATGTTGTCCGGCGAGACGGCGGCCGGAAAATTTCCTGTGGAATCACTGGCAACCATGGTGAAAATCGCAGAGCGGACCGAAGCCGCTATTGATTATGAAAAGAGTTTCTATGACAGAGAGCGCCATGAGAACCCGGACGTGACAGATGCTGTATGTCATGCCACTTGTACAACGGCGTATGATTTGAACGCCTCTGCCATCGCGGCTGTAACAAAATCCGGTAGAACGGCGCGGATGATTTCCCGCTACCGGCCGGCTTGCCCGATTCTTGGGGGAACTACATCCCTGCGCGTCTGGCGGCAGTTATCCCTGTCCTGGGGAGTGACACCTGTTTTGCTGGAGGAAAAAACGGATGTGTTTGAACTTTTTGCCCATGCGGTGGAGCAGGGGAAGGAAGCAGGACTTTTGCAGGAAGATGATCTGGTGGTGATTACCTCCGGTGTCCCCATCGGAAAATCCGGGACTACCAATATGCTGAAGGTGGTACAGGTGAGATAGAAATGCTTGAATAATTGCGAATAAACGCATATAATAGGTACGAAAAGTCATGTGCAAGGTGGTGGCAGAGAATATGCAGACAAACATCCTGGAATACTTGGAAAAGACAGTGAAACGGTTTCCGGAAAAAACAGCTTTCGCTGATTCGGACGTGGCCCTTTCCTTTCAGGAATTTACAGACCGGGCGAAAAGCATCGGTACATATTTTGCCCAGAAGAAATGCTTTCGTGCTCCGGTCATTGTATATATGAAAAAATCCCCCGAATTTTTGGCGGCTTTTTTTGGTGTTGTATACAGTGGTTGTTTTTACATTCCCATCGATGATGAGATGCCTCGCAGAAGAATCGAACTCATATTGGAAAATGCAAAGGCGGAGTATATGATTTGTGATGCCGGGACAAGGGAAGCGGCAGAGAAATTTGATTTCTCAGGGTCGATTGTTTTGTATGATGACTGTGTGACGACCGCCATTGAGGAAACACGGTTGGAGGAGATTCGGGAAAAGGTATTGGATATTGACCCGGTTTGTGTATTCTACACCTCGGGTTCCACCGGTGTACCGAAAGGCGTAGTGGGTTGCCATCGCGGGATCATTGACTATATCGACCAGTTATCGGAGGTTTTGGGTTTTGATGAGACAAATGTCTTTGCCAACCAGACTCCTCTCTACTGGGATGCCAGCATGAAGGAAATCTATGCCACGCTGAAATACGGGGCGACGACATATCTGGTACCGAAAGAATTATTTATGTTTCCCGTGCAGCTGGTGGAGTATTTGAACGAGAATAAAATCAATACGGTTTGCTGGGTTGTATCTGCCCTGACCATGATTTCAGCTTTTGGTACCTTCGATACCATCAAACCTCAATATTTAAAAACCGTAACCTTTTGCGGAGAGGTATTTCCGGTAAAGCAATTTAATATATGGAAGAAGGAATTGCCGGAGGTGGATTTTTTCAATCTGTACGGACCGACCGAGACTACCGGGGTCAGTACCTATTACCACGCAGACCGCCTGTTTGAGGAAAATGAATCCATTCCCATCGGCAAAGCATTCAAAAATACGGAGATTTTCCTTTTGGACAAAGAGGGAAAGGAAGTACCGGATGGAGAGACCGGAGAAATCTGCATTCGCGGAAGCGGTGTGACACTAGGTTACTATGGTGCCATGGAGAAGACGGAGGAGGTTTTTGTCCAGAATCCGCAAAACCCGTTCTATTTCGACCGGATTTACCGTACCGGCGATATGGCATTCCGGGATTCCGAAGGGAATCTGGTCTTTGCATCGCGCAAGGACCACCAGATTAAGCACATGGGACACCGCATCGAATTGGGAGAGATTGAAGCAGATGTGGATTGCGTCGAGGGCGTCCGTGGCTGCTGCTGTGTATATGTGAAGGAGAAAGAAAAAATCGTTCTCTTCTATGTCGGCGAGATGGAAAAGAAAGAACTGACAACGGAATTGAAGGAGAGGCTTCCCAGATATATGTTGCCCAACGCCATTATGAAGGTGGAGCAGATACCACTGACCCTGAATGGAAAACGGGACCGCATCAAAATGCAGCAGATGTATTTGGAGCAGGCATCGAGAGGGAAGCGGAGAAAATAGAAAAAATACAGAAAGAAGGAGTTTATGATGGAGACAGAAGAAGTAAAAGAGAGCATACTGGATATTTTACAGGAGCTGCATGAGGATGTGGATTTTGAAAATGAGGAGCAGTTAGTCGATGACAAAATTCTGGATTCCTTTGATTTGGTGACCTTGGTGGCTGAATTGGGCGAGGAATTTGATGTGGAAATTACGGCAAAAGATTTTGTGACGGAGAATTTCAATTCGGTTGAGAGACTGACCAATATGGTAATCCGTCTGATGGACGAATGATAAGTTAGGAGTAAGAACGTGTTTATTTCGTATGAGTTTATACTATTTCTGCTTGTTGTTTTTGTCCTGTATTATGTAATTCCGAAAAAAGGGCAGTGGATTCTGCTGCTTCTTGCCAACTTTGCTTTTTATGCCTATGCGGATATCCGCTATCCGGTATTTCTCATAGTCACAGCCTCGACGGTGTACATAGCAGCAAGATGGATGGATTATTACACACACATTCAGGCGAGGTACAAGCAGCGAATCAAATCGGGAGAGATTCCCAAACCATCCCGAGAAGAGAAAAAGAAGTTCCGCAAAGGAATTCAAAATAAGAAAAAACGGGTCATGTTAGTATGCCTGTTTGTCAATCTTGGTATTCTTGCTGTGGTGAAGTACACCAACTTTGCGATTTCCAATATCAATTTTCTCATGGAAAAAACAGGCGGAAATACCATTTCCTTTGTGAACATGATTGTTCCTTTAGGCATTTCCTTTTATACCTTTCAGGCAGTTGGATATCTGTTGGATGTATATTGGGAAAAATGTAAGCCGCAGCCGAACTATTTCCGCTTTCTTTTGTTTGTATCCTTTTTCCCGCAATTGATACAGGGACCCA
>JALENH010000274.1 GCA_022767895.1 Eubacterium sp. | reverse complement strand
CTGATAAGCCATGATATATTGGTTTTAGAACACAACAAGGAGAGATTTTATGAACATTGGAATTTGTGATGACTATCTGGAAGAACGCAACAGTATTCGTAAACATTGCATGAATTTGGGATATGAGAAAATTTTTCTATTTACGTCCGGTGAGGAATTGCTAAATTCTCCTGACCTTTCTTCGCTGAATCTTCTTTTTTTAGATATAGAAATGAATGGGGTCAGCGGTATCGACGTAAAAGAGCGCTTGAGCCAGTCCAATCCATCCACCTTTATCGTGTTCTGCACCACCCATGCAGAACTTATGCCAGAGGCCTTTGGACGCAATGTCATTTCCTTTATTACAAAACCCTTCTCACAACGTTCCATCGAACACTGTATCGAGAGAGCCACTGTTCTTTCCAAAGATTTTTATAAAATTCAAATTGATGAACATATTGCTATCCCCTGCAGAGATATCCTATACTTGCAAACCGAGCAGAAATACACCATTTTCCACACAAAAGACGGCAATTCCTATTCCACCAGAAAACCTTTGAAAGATTGGTCCGATGAGCTTGGTGACCTTGGTTTTTGTCCGGTTTCACGGTCAGCAATCATCAATTTAAAATATTACCATAAAACAGATAATCGGAAGATAATTCTGGAAGGAAATATTTCCATTCCGGTAAGCCGACGCCATGTCCAGTCATTAAAGGAACAATTTGAAGATTATATGATGAGTCTGGTATAGCTTTTAAAAGTACTATCTTCCATCTAAAAACATTGCCATATAGAGCGGATAATTCTCTACAATCTCATTTCCTGACACATTTTTAGTGGACAATTTAATCCCTTTCTCCACGCCATAATTTTTAATAATCGATGTCATAGATTTTGACGTTGCCTTTTCCGCAGATTTTACTTCGACAGCAGTTGCTTTTCGCTTATATCTTATAAAAAAATCTATTTCTATGGTAGAATTTTTCTCGAAATAATAGAGTTTTCTACCATTTTTAGCCAATATATCAGCGATAATATTTTCATATATGGCGCCTTTGTATATCCCCAGATTGCCGTCCATAATGTCCTCAGCAGTTCCCTCATCAAGCATAGCAACCAGCAGCCCGGTATCCCGCATATATACCTTAAAAGCATCACTTCTTGCGTTCCCCTCTAACGGCAACGCGGGTTCTGACAAATTGTAGCAGAAATTAATAATTCCTGCATCATAGAGCCACATCAGGCTGCCGCCATATTTTCGATGGGTTGCTTTCGGCTCCACCAGACTATAACGAAACTTTTTGTAATCCTTCGACAAATGCTTGGGAATTGATAAAAAGCAAGCTCTTGCCTTTGTTTTTTCTGCCCCTTCCGCATATTTAGCAATATCATCTTTATAATCGTTTAAGATATCATTTTGAATACGAAATACTTTTTTAAAATTATGCGTGTCCACAAACTCCTGAACAACCCGGGGCATACCGCCAACAACAATATATTCTTTAAACAGTTCCATCATTTTCTGATGCATGGCCTCCGGTACTTCTTTTCGTTCAGAAAAATACTCTTTCAAATCGGCTACTGACTTTTCTGAAATTCCATTTGCCCACAAAAATTCCTCAAAATCCATGGAATACATATCCAAATAATCCACATAGCCTACCGGATAAGAAGGAACCTCTTTATAGTGTATCCCCAACATAGAACCGGATGCAATCACATCAAATCTGCCATCCAATGCAAAAAATTTTAATGCGGTCCGCGCTCTTGGGCAACATTGAATCTCATCTAAGAAAATCAAAGAATTTCCTTCCACCAAATCAGCATTTGACACTCTGAGTGAAATCTGCTTAATCAACGTTTCAATATCCATATCACCATCGAAAATCACTTCATAAGCCGGGTTTTCCACAAAGTTGATATAGGTGTAGTGCTCATAATTCGCTTTTGCAAATTTATCTATGATATAGGTTTTGCCTACCTGCCTCGCTCCCTTTACAAGCAGACATTTATTGTGATGAGTTTCTTTCCATTCCGCTAACTCTTTCTCAATCTTCCTTTTCACAACATCGCCTCCTCATTCTTAGTATACCCCGATTTTCCACCATATGTCAATCGTATTTGCATATTTTTCAAAGGAGTTCGAACTATTAAATACATATTTTTCAAAGGAGATTCAAGAGAGATTCATATGCCAGTGCAAATGCCTGGGCACCGTCCAACTCTTTTCTTTCTGTCTCCTTTACACTTATTCCATCCTTCTCCAGAAGTTCAAAGCCGGAAAATGAAACAAATGTGGTTCCAGAGAAAGGAATCCATCAAATCCTGTAGCAAAAAGGTCTGCCAGAATCTCTTTTACATGACCATCACCAAAGCCCGCAGGAACCACACTCCCGTCTGCCGTTCGAGCGTCCTTTACATGAATATAAGAGATGTATTGCCTTAAAAGTTTGTATGCTTCCAGAGTATCCTCGCCTGCCTGTACAAAATTGGCGAAGTCGAAAATCGCCTGAAAGTGGTCTCCGTAAAAAGTATCCATTATTTTTTTGCACTCTGCCGCCTTTTCCCCATAGATGCCCTTCTCATTTTCATGAAGAAGAACGGCATCGTTTTCATTTGCATAATCCAAAAACTGCCCCAGTCTTTCAAATACCGGTCCCTCATATTCGGCAGGGTTGTTGTTTTCGGGAAGATAAAAGCTAAACATGCGGATTCTGTTACAGTCCATTTGATGGGAAATATCAATTGCTCTCTTGAAACTTTCAAAATGTGGTTCGAAGGGATCCTCAATACCGATTTTCCCAAGAGGTGAGCCAAGAGCAGACAGGCGAATGTCATTGGCATCTAAGTACTTTTTTATTTCCCGCACTTTTCCGTTGGAGTGGTAAATCAGATTATCCCCATCCGCACCACGCATCTCAATATAACTCATATTCAACTTCTTTAGATTTTCAACCTGTGTAACCAGATCCTCTGCAATCTCGTCTGCAAATCCCGATAATTTGATATTCTTATTCATTGTTTGTTTTCCATTCCTTTCAAAAATATATTTGTTAAAATGTGCCCGTGGTATCAAACACAATTCCGGCATCCTGTTTATGCACGGAAGTCGCTCTTCTTTTATTCAGTTCCTCCAAAAACAGTTCCTCATCAAAAGGAATTTCCACCGTCTGATTCAGCCAGGATGAAAGATGCATCGCATTGGACAAAGTAAGTCCCCGGATACCTTCCACCCCTTCTGCCACCAACGGTGTGCCATGAAGAATTCTGTTTGCAAATGCCTTCAGCACACCTGCGTGCTGTTCATTTTGACTATCTGTCTCCACGATGATTCTCTCCGTATCCGGCTTTTTGAATCCTTCCTTTTCATGCATACAATGAACTCTCTCATTGACAGCCAGCTTGTCGAAAACAATTTTTCCATCTTCACACACAATTTTACCCATCTCAAAAGTAAGCTCCAGCCGATTGGTACCTGGTGCATCCGCAGTCGTAGTAACAAAGACACCGGTGGCACCGTTTTCAAATTCCATATAGGCAGTCACATCATCCTCCACCTCGATATTGTGCCATTTCGCATTATGGCAGAAAGCCCGAACTCTTACCGGCATTCCACAAAGCCATTGGAGCAAATCAATCTGATGTGGACACTGGTTCAAAAGCACGCCATCACCTTCACCATCCCAGGTGGCTTTCCAGCCTGCAGCATCATAATAACTCTGATTTCTGTACCAGTCTGTGATAATCCAGTTCACACGTTTCATCTGTCCCAATTCGCCGCTTTCAATCATCTGGTGCAATTTGCGATATGTACAGTTTGTTCTCTGATTGAACATAATGGCGAAAACTTTGTCACTCTTTGCCGCTACTTCATTCATTTCCCTTACCTGTTTTGTATACACGCCCGCAGGTTTCTCACTAATGACATGTACGTCATGCTCCAGGGCATAGATTACATATTCCGGATGCAAATAATGAGGCGTCGCAATCAATACGGCATCGCAAGTTCCCGAATCAATCAAAGCCCTGCCATCATCAAAAACATGAACGCTCTCGGGGAGATTTTCCTTTGCCCAATCTAACCTTGCCTGACGGATATCAGCCACAGCTGTTAACTCCATATTGGGAACTTCCCCTCTTCTCACACAATTGGCATGATTGGTTCCCATACCACCAATTCCGATTATTCCAAGTCTTACTTTTTCCATTGTTCATTCCTCTCTTTCGCTATATCATATATTTTCATCACTGTTTTCAAGGTGTTTTCCACACCTGCCAAATCATTCCGGAACCGCTCCCCCGACTCCAGTTTTTCATAAAAATCCCGGATGCATTTCACATGGCTGCTTCCCCAACAGTTCTTCCCGATTCCCTCCGGTTCCTGAAAAGTAAATTGTTCTCTCCTCTTGGAGTCACAAACCAACACCATCTGGTCCAACATGGTAATGCTTCCTCTCTCGCAGGTGCACTCCAGTATCACAGGCGCATCGGCGGCATAACCGTTGGAAGCATAGAAACACGCACGTTTGCCGCCAGAAAATTTCATCCAGGCCTCCACCGTATCCTCAACTTGTATTTTCCCGGTAAGATGATGATTGTTAATCGATGCCTGCACCTCCACCGGTTCTCCCAGAATCTGCAGTACCAAATCCAGCGTGTGAATGGATTGATTTATGAGAACACCACCACCTTCTGTTGCAAGCATCCCTTTCCAATCCGTTTTGTAATATTCTTCATCTCTTCTCCAAGTCACAAATGCTCTCACCCCTACAACCTCTCCCAGCGTTCCGCTGTTTTGTATTTCTTCCACCTTTTCCACGGAACTGTTATAACGATTTTGGAAACAAAATCCAATTCTGCTTCCCGTTTCTTTCCTAACCTCAACAAGTTCCTCAAACTGGCGGAGTGAAATCGCCGGTGGTTTTTCGCAAAATACAGCTACACCGGATTTTAGTCCTTGGATTGCCATGGGCACATGCAAATTGTGTGGAGTACAGATATGGATGACATCAAGGTTCTCCCGCTCCAACATTTCCGTCAAAGAAGAATACACCTCTGCCCTCCCTCCGGTAAATGTAAACGATAGTTGTTCTGCCCGCGCACTCACACAATCTGTCGTGGCGGCTATATTCACATCTTTCATCTGAGAAAGTGCCCGGGCATGTACATTAGCAATTCCTCCACATCCTACGATACCGACTCTTTTCATCGCCTATCACCTCGTTTGCTTATTTCCTCAGAACAAATTTTTTGTTGTTTCTATTGTATCTTATGGCAACTTGATATAATATGTATATAAAATACTTGTTTTATATACAATTCAGACTTTTGGAGGTTGAAAGAACTTTATGAATAAAACAAACAACAACCCGATTCCCTATTTTGTCACAACAGATCCCTATGAAGTGGTATACCGCAAAAATTCCACCTCTCAACTTGTTCTTCCTCATACTCACAATGCCCTGGAAATCTATTTTACCCTCTCTGATTTACCGGACGTATTGCTCAATGATACCGTTTCAAGTGTATCCAGTGGTTCCCTTATCATCATCCCGCCCTACAATGTGCACCAGCTGTTTAATCAACGCCAAACCGTATATGAACGCTATATTATCACCATAAATAGCGAATGGTTGCAGTACCTGTTCGGGACCCTCTCTAAGGTAATGAGATATGCGGACAGAACAAGCCAGCCTGCCATTGTATGTCTGACTCCCGGGGAGCAGGCGGTTCTTACGGAGACGCTAACGCACTTTGCCCAGACAGAACGAACTTTTGACGTAAAAGATTATGCTTTGTTTTTCAGTATGCTGGATACGGTAGACCAATTGATTGTCAAGAACATGAAACCATTCCAGACACAACTTCACATTTCCAAGTCCCAGCATACCGTCAATGAAATTATTTCCTTTATCAATGAGCATCTGACGCAGCCCCTTACCCTGCCTGTGATTGCGGAGCATTTTTACATGAATAAAGACTATCTGGCACGCTTATTCAAAAAACATACACATGCCACAATCGGTCATTATATTGCTATGCAGAAGGTTAGTCTTGCACAGCGAATGCTATCCGAGGGGCAAAATGTAACTGAGGTACAGGAGAAGTTGTCCTTTTCCAGTTATGCTCACTTTTTCAAATTTTTCAAAAAAATGACCGGGATTACTCCCAGTCAATATCGTAAAATGAATCGAAATAACTCTTCATGATATAGTTTTACAGTGCCGGGAAAATCGAGAGATTTTCTACCGTCACCTCATGAATTTCATTTTCGCCATATCCTTTCTTTTCTGCTTCATCAAGAGGAACCCCAATTTTTACATACCGTTCATTGTGACCCACCAGATACTGTCCCTTGGCACCATTCACGACTTCCTCGAACAAAACTTTCTCCTGTTTTCCCAGAAAATACGAGCCATATTTTTTCTGATACTCTTCCGTATCCGCAATCAACAAATCACTACGCCGTTTCTTTTCCTCCGGCGTCACCTGATTGGGCATGGCGGCAGCTCTGGTTCCTGTCCGTGGTGAATAGGGAAAAATATGCAAATCCGAAAATTCAATCCGTCGCAGAAATTCACGGGTCTGTTCAAATTCCTCTTCGCTCTCTCCCGGGAACCCCACAATAACATCCGTTGTCACCGCCGGCCGTTCATAAAAACGACGCAGCAGTGCCACTTTTTCCGCATATTCCTCACTGGTATAATGGCGGTTCATCCGCTGCAATACCGTATCACATCCACTTTGTAGCGACAGATGAAAATGCGGACATACCTTATCCATTTTCACCAATTCCTGCACAAAAGATTCCGTAATAATTCTTGGCTCCAGAGAGCCCAAACGGATTCTCTGTATATGGGCAATCTCGGACACTTTGCGGATAACCGACAAGAGAGGCTTCCCCTCCAGTTCCAGAAAATTGTGCGCCTGAGAACGATCCACTCCATAGGAAGAGAGGTGAATCCCGGTCAGTACCACCTCCTGATATCCCCTTTCAGCCAGTTCTGTTACCCGTTCTACAACCTCTTCCTCCGGCATACTCGCAAGCTTGCCCCGCCCACGTACATAGGGAATCATACAATACGTACAGAACTGATTACATCCGTCCTGGATTTTCAGATATGCTCTTGTCCGCTCATGGTGGACATGCCGGTGTCCTGCTCCGGCTTCACGAAATTCCAACTGAAAATGTTCCACAAAACGCTCTGCCATATGCTCTTTGTCCTTGTTGGAAAAGAAAGCATCTACCGCAGAATCTTCCTTCAGTTTTTCTCCGCCACTTTCCACATAACATCCTACAGCCACAACAAGACTGTCCGGATTTTTTTTCTTTGCCCGGTGGAGCATCTGTCTCGATTTACGGTCTGCCATATTCGTAACGGTACAAGTATTTACAATATAAACATCTGCCGACTCATTAAAATCCACAATATCAAAACCAAGCTCTTGAAACTGCTCCATCATCCGCTCGGTTTCATAATAATTCACTTTACATCCCAATGTGAGAAATGCAACTTTCATCTTTCAATCCCTTTCCTATCCAATGGCATTTTGCACAAAAATCCCGTCTTTTTCAAAAACTCCTCGTCTATTTTTCATATTGACATACTTCTTTGTTCATACTAATATAATACATGAAGAGAGAAATTCTCTTTCAATAAAAAAGGAGGTAGGTAGTATGAAAACAGTAAAAATTTCTTTAAACTCAATCGACAAAGTAAAAGCTTTTGTCAACGAAGTAACAAAGTATGATGCTGAATTTGATCTCGTATCCGGCAGATATGTCATTGATGCAAAATCCATCATGGGTATCTTCAGTCTGGATTTGTCCAAGCCAATCGACTTGAACATTCACAGCGAGAACAACATTGATGAAATTCTTGCAAAACTTGACGAGTTTATCGTAAAATAATCATTCAGCAAAATATTGGGTTTGTTACTTAGCATGGGGCGGCGCGATGGCCGCTTCTTTTTTTATTTTATAAAGTCCGGTTTTACTTCCAGAATCTCCCGCTCTTCAATGGCTTTTTTCACCATCTCATCGATTTTTTCCACCAGTTTTTTCTCCGATTCTTCCATTTTGGCAATGTCCGGTTTCGTCACAGGATGTTTCGCCACAAAAATGGTACAGCAATCCTCAAAGGGCTGAATGGAAGTCTCAAAGGTATTTATTTTTTCCGCAATTTCTATAATTTCATTTTTGTCAAAAGCGATTAGCGGACGGAATACCGGCATGCCACATACCGCATCCGTCGCCGCCAGACTCTGCATGGTCTGGCTCGCCACCTGTCCTACACTCTCTCCGGTAATCAGGGAAAGACAATGTCTCTCTCTGGCAATTGCCTCTGCAATCCGCATCATGTAGCGTCGCATGATAATTGTCAATTCGTCATGGGGACACTGGTCGTAGATATAGAGCTGGATATCGGTAAAGTTCACAATGTGCAATTTTATTTCGCCGGCATACTCAGACACGAGACGTGCCAAATCCACCACCTTCTGTTTTGCCCTTTCGCTGGTATACGGTGGAGCATGAAAATAAACGGCCTCAATCTTCACACCGCGTTTTGCCATCATATAGCCCGCCACCGGGCTGTCAATTCCACCAGACAAAAGGAGCATGGATCGGTCACTGGTTCCCACCGGCATACCGCCCGGTCCCTTGACGCTGGTAACATACACATACGCCCTCTTACGGATTTCCACATAAACCTTAACCTCCGGATGATGCACATCCACTTTGGCTGCCGGCATATGATCGATGATATAAGAACCGGCTTCCACACAAATTTCCGGACTCTCCATCTCGTAATTTTTATCACTTCTCTTTGCAAATACTTTAAATGTAAATGGCTTGTCTCCCAGTTCCTCTTTCATATGCGTTACCAGTTCTTCACAGACATGGGAAAACGTTTTGTCCTCCACCAGTACCACCGGACATATATGGGCAATACCGAACACATGGGTCAGCCCTTCCATCACTTCTTCCCGGTCGAAATCATCCGAGAGTGCCTCCACATAGACACGCCCCTGCTCCTTTTCCACCAGAAATTCCCCCTGACAACGCTCCAGACGCTCCCGCACCCGGCGCACCAGTGCATTTTCAAACACATAACGGTTCTTCCCCTTGATACCAATCTCCGCATATTTGATCAAAAAAGCCCGTACCATAATTTTCCTCCTGTTTCTATCGTCTTGTATATCGTGCCAGTACCGGCACCAGTTGTTTCAATTGTTCGATGGTTTCTTCCAGTTCCTCCTGCTTCGTCATAACGGAAAAGCTAAAACGTAGCGTGCAGTCCAAAAGTTCCCTGTCTACCCCGATGGCCGTCAGTGTGCCGCTGATACCGGGATGATTCGATGAGCAGGCAGAGCCGGAGGAAACATAGATTCCCTTTTCCTCCAGGGCATGTAACAGCACCTCACTGCGCACCCCGGAAAAACTCACACTGACAATATGTGGTGCTGTGGCTGAAAGTTCCGGTGGCTCACAGGCATTCACCACAGTACCCTCCACTTCTCCGATATGGGAAATAAAATACTTTTTCAGCGCAAAGTAATGCTCCCTGTGGGAATCCAGTTTTTCATACATTTTTTCTGCCGCCAATCCCAGCCCGGCAATCCCCGGTACATTTTCCGTGCCGGAGCGCATTCCCCGCTGTTGCCCGCCGCCATGAATATAAGGGTGAATTTTGACCCGGTCACCCACATAGAGAAAACCGGTTCCCTTGGGTCCATGAATCTTGTGGCCGCTGGCACTCAACAGGTCGATTCTCATTCTCTTTGGATAAATTTCCATTTTTCCATAGGCCTGAATGGCATCCACATGGAAAATAATATCCTGTCGGTATTCTTTCACAACCTTTGACAAGGTCTCAACATCTAAAATGGAACCTACTTCGTTGTTCACCATCATTACAGATACAAGAATCGTGTCTTCCCGCAACGCATCTCGCAACGTATCCGGATCAATATGCCCTTCTCCATCCACCGGCAGATATGTCACCTCATATCCCTGGTTTTCCAGATAAATCAATGGCTCATGCACCGATGAATGTTCAAAGCAAGTCGTGATAATATGCTTTCCGATACGTTTATTGGCAAGTGCCGTACCAATCAGTGCCATATTATTGCTCTCCGTCCCGCCGGATGTGAACACAATATTTTTCACGGCACATTTCAGTGTCTTTGCAATGCGTTCTGCCGCCTGCCGGATATACCTCTCACTTTCCACCCCTTTCATATGCAGGGAGGAAGGATTCCCAAAATCCTCATACATTACCTTTGACACCAGTTCGCACACTTCTGGAAAGGCCTGGGTCGTCGCCGCATTATCCAAATAACATTCCATTCTACTTTCCATTCCCTTCTCTTCCTTCAATCAGAAACATAAGCACAGACAAGGTTGCCATGCCTGCAGTCTCTGTTCGTAAAATCCGTTTACCAAGCGAAATCGGCACGGCTCCGGAAGCCATGGCCTCTTCGACTTCTCCCCTCTCAAATCCACCTTCCGGACCAATAAAAATGCCAATGCTCCCTTTTCCAGCAGCCTCTTTCATCATCTCCACGGAAGTTTTCATATCCTCACACAATTCATAGGGAATCAATACGGTATCCATGCTATTTGCCATTTGAAGCGCCTGTTTAAAACTCAGCACCGGATGAATCTGTGGTATCAATCCTCTGCCGCTCTGCTTGGCTGCCGCCTCCGCAATGGCCTGCCACCGGTTCCGTTTCTTCTCCTCCTTTTTTTCATCCAGCTTGACAACACATCGCCTCGTTTTCACCGGTACGATTTCAGCTACGCCCAGTTCGATGGCTTTCTGTATCACAAACTCCATCTTGTCCTTTTTCGGCAATGCCTGAAACAGTGTAATGGCCACCGGCAGTTCCGTCACAGCAGGGGTTTCTTTACAAATCGTAAGCAGTATCTGCGCATCCTGGAATTCTGTAATTTCACACTCATAGTCTACCCCTTTTCCACAGGATACAACCACTTTCTCCCCCGGATCCATCCGCAGTACATTCCGGATATGATTGACATCATCCCCGGTGACCACGATTGTTTGTTCACTGCGGTTTTCTTCCGCCACAAAAAAACGGTGCATCATTCCACTTCCTTTCCGGCATCCTGTCACACACACACACGAGCGGCACAAACAGCTTTCTGTCTGTGCCGCCTATCAATCTCATTCAGTTCCCATTTTACTAAGACTAAATCAGTGTGCCGTACATCGTATAAGTCATCTTACCCTGATTGACAGCCAACTGATTTGCACTCTGATTATACATCGTAGATGCTTTCTGGGAAACACGATCCGCAAGGGAACCACTTCCCGAGAAAAGACTCTTCAAATCACTCATATTTGCTGCCTTAAATTTTTCTTCATCCAAAGACAGAGTGTTATTCTCTCCGATGGTAATACCAACTTTATTCAACAATCCTTCGCTGATATTCATCTGCTCTGTTCCCCATACAGCAGTCTGTAAAATGCTGTAGGAATTCATACTTTTGGTAGAGTTCAGTGTATTATTATACTGATTCACAAAATTCTTCGTCTTTTCCAGTAAATCCTCCGGTTTGGCATCCCCTGTATACTTTGCATTTTTCAATTCATTGGATGCCTGATACAGTTTCTGGGCGGAACTTTTCAAATTTGACAAACTGATTTTACTGTCAGCAGTCCCCGATTTGCTTATGGACTCAGCATCTGAATCCGTTGCACTCTTTTGCTGAGCAACATAGGCCTTCATCGCTTTCTTGTACGCTCCGGTCTGAATCATCTTCAAATCCCCGAGAGAAGACATGAGAGATGAGCCGGAAGTACTGTTGCTGCTATTTCCAAAAAACGTATCGACAAAAGAACCAGCTCCGGACATTCCTAATCCGTACATACTATTCATACGTATCACTCCTTTGATTCTGTTGACTGGTATTCCCTTACCACAATCTATATCGACATTTCCATTGTCATAGTTTACCTACTTTAATTAAGTATAACAGAAATGGGAGAAGTGTCAAGGGGTGGAACAGGTTATTTACGCACCAAAGAGGGGATTTTCCATTGACCGTTATTTACTTTCCATATATGTCTTCACTTCGGATACCACTCTCTCATATTCTTTCATAAATTCATCATGGTTCTCCTTCACATAGGACACATTATTATCATTTTTTAATGCAAATTCCAGCCGCTTTGCCATATCCGATGTATTCTTAGCTCCGATATTAGCCAGATTAGACTTCATCGCATGAACCTTGATGCGATAATTATCAAAATCTGACTCCTCATAATACTGTCTCAACTCTACAGGAGATGTAGAATCTAGAAACATCTGCAGAATCTCCCTATAAAAATCCTCATCCCCCATACAGTATAATTGCCCCTTTTCCCAATCCACAAGACCATTTTCTGATGGTGCACTGCTATCAATATCTGTCGCCGCAACAGGGATTTTTTCTTTCTGTTCCAAATCATTCTGCAATAATAACTCTTCCGGAAGATATTTTTGAATCATTTGTTCTAGCTTTTCTGCAATAATTGGCTTTGAAAGAAAATCCTTAAATCCCTCTTCCAAAAACATCTCCCTTGCACCGGAAACTGCGTTTGCGGTCAAAATAATAATAACTGCATCCTTACTTTGATTTGTTTTCAGTTCTCTGATCTGTCTTAATGTCTCCACACCATCCATCTCCGGCATCAGATAATCCATAAAAATCATGTGATATGCATTTTTCTCAATTCGTGCAAGGCATTGTTTTCCACTCATTGCAGTGTCAATCTGCATACCATGATTTTTTAGTAATCCTAAAAAGACCTTTAGATTCATCTCATTGTCATCCACAACAAGAATTTTGGCATCAGGAGCATAGAACTGCTCCGTAGAAACACTAATCTCGCCTTTTAATTTTTCGGAATATTTATGTATGTCTTCTCCGAGAACCTCATCATCCAACTGTTCCTGTTCCAGATAAAAATAAAAGTCAGAGCCCTCTCCGTAAGTACTTTCCACTTCCAAGCGACTACCCATCAAATTCAACATACACATAGTAATAGAAAGTCCAAGACCGGTTCCTTCAATATTACGGTTCCTGCTTTCATCCACACGCTGGAAGGAATCAAACAACTTTGCCATATCCTCTTCCTTAATTCCGATACCGGTATCCTTGACGGATACATATAATTGTACTGTTTTCTCTGAGACTTTCTTTCCGGATACCGTAAGAGTTACTTTTCCCTCCGGTGTGTATTTAACAGCATTTGTAAGAATATTGGTAATAATCTGTCTGATCCTTACTTCATCTCCATGCAGATGTACGGGAGTACTGGATTCGATGTTTATTTCAAGTCGCAGATTTTTATTTTCTGCTCTGGACCGAATCATATCTATCGTATCACCCAGCAAAATTCCCAAATCATAGTCAACCGGAACAATATCCATCTTGCCCCTCTCTATTTTAGAAAAATCGAGTATGTCATTAACCAGAGAAAGTAACATACTTCCTGCCTGCTTGATATTCGAAGCATACTCCCGTATCTGCGGGTCGGTGCTCTCCCTTAAAATCATCTCATCCATACCCAACACCGCATTAATCGGTGTTCGTATTTCATGACTCATATTAGCCAAAAAGTCTGACTTCGCACGATTCGCCTGCTGCGCAATCACTTTAGCCTTTTCTGCCTCCTCCTTCGCCGCCTCTGCTATTTTCTTCGTTGCACTCAATTCATCAATTGTAATTACAAGTTTCTGATAATCCGGTGTCTCCAACGTAAAGAGTATCATCATAACTCCCAGGGCACTCATAAAAAGCGCCAGAAGTACATCCGGGAAAAACACCATCTGAAGAACGATACCGGAAATCTGAAAAAAAACAAAGAAAGAGAGAGCAATTCTCTGCCACATCCGAAATTTTCGCAAATTGCAAATCACAATCCCCGCGGAACAAAAGACAAAATAGGATGCAGCAATATAAACAGCAATGTGTGCCGGTCCCTTCACATACCCCCCATCCTCGCTAAAAGAAAATGAGATTCCGCTAAATAGGTTAAAAATCAGAAATACAGCAAATAAACCAATTGCAATCTGATTAAATCGAATAATCTTACTTGTCCTGGTATTTTTGTACACATAAAGGTAATTATAGTATGCAAGCCGATATCCTAATACCGCAACAGCCATGAAATACACGGTATTCAGCACAGTATTCACTCCTATCGGAACCACACTTGCAAAACTGATGGTAATGGCTGTTATCACGTCCAATATCGTTGCCATTAATCCAAACCATATTAGTTTTCTAAATTCATTATTCAGTTTGGAATTTGTATCGTACTGCAGTTTAAAAAAGCAAAGCATTATAACCAAAAAAATGGTAGATGCCACTTCATAACTGATATTGTATTTTAATGCCATAGGTCCGCCTCCACTTTACAAATTTCATGTTTTTATTCTACCATACGACACACCTTTGTCAATCAATTCTACATTCTCTACTTCGATTCTTCTCTTCTCCGTTTCAGCTCCTGCACATTACTCTCCACTCTCTTTTTTCCAAGAGGATAAACAAAAATCAGCACCAGTGCCACCGCCGCCAGACCAATGGCAGGAATCAGACAGGACATCTGAAAAATCCGGTCCAGAATGACAGCACGCCTCGCCACCTCTTCTGCCCCCACAGGACTGTGCAGGATTCTGGCATTGTAGCCGACAGCCGCAAGAATCGTGCCCACAAGCCCCGAGGAAAATGCTTGTCCAAGTTTCCGGGCAAAGGAGTACATGGAGTAAATGGCACCATCTTCCCGAACACCATTTTTTACCTCTGCGTCATCAATGACATCGGTAATCATCGCCCAAATCACCGTATTAAAAAAGCCAAGTCCGATATAAGCAAGGACAAAAAACAGTACATAGAGCCACGGATTTTTCGGATATATCAAAAGACAGATTAAAAACACACCGGCACCAAAAAGACAGGTCACTGCCGATAATTCCTTTTTTCCGAACCGGTCCGCAAGCTTTGCCGCCAGTGGAGCACAGACAACAAGAATGGCAATACTACTGAACAGGGATGACATGGACTGGGCTTTCGCACTGTTGTAAACTTCCGGAAATACATAGGCAGACATTCCCTGCATTCCCAGAAGGGCAAGGAGGAGAAGAATCGCTGCTGCAATAATACCAAGCAGTGCCCGATTAGTAAACAGACTCTTCATCAGGTTTCCAATGTGTAGTTTCTCCGTGTTAGCAGGCACTTCGACCCGTTCCGTCGTAAGGCGCAGACAAAGGACATAACAAATAATGGATAACAAAGAAAACACACCGGCAATCATCGTCATCCGGGAGCCCGACAACACAGTCTGCCCATTGACAGTCACATAGGCAACCAGTGGTGTTCCTACTCCGATAAAAAGTCCTGCTAACGTTGCCCCGATGGTCCGCCAGGTGGACAGCTGTGCCCGGTCACCGGCATCCGAAGATATGGCAGATGCCATGGAGCCATACGGTATATTCACCGCTGTATAGAAAATCGACCCCCACAGAATATAGGTGACAATCATCCACCCCACCTTGAACCAGTACGGCATCCCGGCAAGTCCCGATTGATAAATCAGAAAACTGGAGATGGCCACCGGCCCACAAATCCGTCGTATCCAGGGACGGAATTTCCCATCTTCCGTTGGTTTGGAACGGTCTACAATTTGTCCCATAGTCACATCCGTGAAGGCATCGATAAACCGCGCTGCCATCATCAGCATTCCTACTACTGCCGCTCCGATTCCCATAACATCTGTATAAAATTTTAGCATAAAGCTGGAGGATAAAATAAAGGTAAAATCATTTCCAAAATCCCCAAACATATAACCAATTTTGTCCCTCATGCCAAAAGGGCGTACTTTTTTTTCCACGTTAGGACTCCTTTTTTATTTTTATAAGTTTTGCATTGATGCTTTCGAGAAATCCCTCCGGCATCATGGAACCAATCATATCTTTCATCCCCTCAAGAGACATATTCTTCATCATGTCCCACATTCCTTCCCCCGGTTTTACTGTCATATTGGTAAGAAGCTTAATGGCCTTTGCCACAACCTCCATGGCCTCTTCGCTGTGGCTGATTTCCTCCACGGTACACCGGATATTATAGTACCCCTCCGGATATTCCATGGGAGCCTGAAGATCCAGTTCTCCCACTTCCTGAAACCAGTTTGCCACACCCTCTGCCCTCTCATTCACTTCCGGAAGCACATAGATGTCCGGTTCTTTTTCCACCTTTTCCAGAGAAATACTGTCCCGCACCGCTCCTGCCTCTGCCACAAGAAAATTCATTCCCGGTTTCAGGGCAATTCGGTATACCGCCACATGGTCCGCTGCTTTGCAATCCCCGACCTTCTCTCCATTGAGAAAAAGCGTCACCCATGGCTGATTGGTATACACTCTTACCTCGGTTTCTTCACCCGCCCGTTTAGCATAACGTCTGCCGCAAATGTGCACCATGGGTTCCGGATTCCAATATGCTTTGTAAATAAAGAAACTATCCTTTTTCACCTTGCGGTCCATGGTGACAAGGCCCTTATTATTTCTCCCTGCCACACCGCCTTCGTCTCTGGCCGCACAGCCAAAGTCAAACATATTCCATACGTGGGAGGACCAGATCCACGGCCGGTCTGCCAGCATTTTTGCCATGTATTCATGGTACAAAGCCTGATATTCCTCACTGTAGTCCTTGCAGGCAGGATGGTCGCTGTGATAGGTAATGATGCCCTCACAGCCGTACTCCGACAACCCAATACAAAGTTCCGGATGAGCCTTGTGATAGCGGTCCATCCATGGTCCGTTGTCTTCCATCTTCCCGCCATACCAGCCGAAATAGTGATTATAACTTTCCACATCCGTGATGCCATGCATCGGCCCCTCCGTCGGCGTCATGGTCACATGGGCTATGGTGGTCAGGCGGGTCGGGTCGATTTTCTTGGCCAGGGCATTCAGTTCTCTGTGGTTTTCCACCAGTTTTTCAGAGATTCCTCCGATGAGAATTTCATTGGAAATTCCCCAGAAACAGATGGAGGGATGGTTGTCATTCTGGTAAATCAGTTCTTTCAACTGCCGGATGCAATTTTCATGGGCCTCCGGATCCTGATTCATCACACTGATAAAAGGAATTTCTGCCCATACAACAAATCCCCTCTCATCACATTCCTCATAAAATTCTCTGGCATGCTGATAATGGGCAAGACGCACAGTATTGGCACCAATTTCCTGAATCAGCTCCGCATCCCGTCTGTGGTCTTCTCTGGTGAGAGCATTGCCCTGATACAGTTTGTCCTGATGGCGGCTGACACCTCGCAAGGGGATCTCTACACCATTGAGCACAAACCCTCGTTCCGGATGACAGGAAAAAGTTCTTACACCAAAGCGCACAGTCACCTCATCATAGGTCTCATTGCGCCTCTGCAAAAGTGCCGTCAGTGTGTACTGATACGGATTTGCAATATCCCAGTGAATCACTTCGGGAAGATAGAGGTCTATGTCCGGCTCTGTGGAAGGACGGGTTCCGCCAGCCACTTCTTTCCCATCCGCATCCCGGATACTGTAAAGCACGGTGTAATCCTCTCCCGCTCCGGCAATGTGCGAAACTACATGAGCCTTTGCACCGCCCCACGACATCTCCTCAGTGGTAACATGAATTCCCTCATCCCCGTAATGGGTCAGGGAAAAATGGGTTTCCGGCACACAGACCAGATTGACACCCCGGTACAAACCACCGTAAAAAGTGAAATCTGCGGACTGGGGATAGACACTGTCTTTCATTTCATTGCTGCAGGCAATGGCAATTTGATTTTCTCCCTCCTTACAGTACCCGGTAATATCGGCACGAAAGGTAGAATAACCACCCTCATGGTAAGTCACTTTCTGTCCATTGACATAGACAGCCGCCTGCTGTCCGGCTGCCAGTATTTCAATAAATATTTTTCCCTCAAAAGCGGGCTGCACCGGCTTTTGAAATGTTTTTACATACCAGTAACACCCTCTGTCATAGGAACCGTTGCCGTCATGGCCATCCACCGCATTCCATGTGTGCGGCAGATTAACCAGTTCTCCCTGTCCTTGTTTCACCTGTGATAGTTCAATTTTTTCATGGATAAACCACCAGTCTTTATTCATGTTGATTTTTTGACGCATTGATTCTTCCCTCCAGCTCATGTCTTTTCTATCTTTTACTTATTCCCCAAAAGAAGTAAAAATATAAGTACGGTTTCTTTCTGCTTGTAAAAACGATTCGTATCCCTTATAATTTTGATGTGGTTTTGTATGAAAAAGACGAGAAAGGAATCGAGAAAATATGAAGAAATCTTTGACAAAACTTTTGTTCATAACTGGTTTTCTGGTGGGTACAGTAGGGATTTTTACCGTTCCCGAAGCCCATGCAGCGAAAGTGAACGTAAAGAAAGTAAAAAGTAACGCCCCGTACCAAAAGACGGCATACATTGCCAAGGGCAAAAGCATCAAACTGACTGCTTCTGTCAGCGTATCGCCAAACAAAAAAGCAAATAAAAAAGTTACATACAAATCAAAAAACAAGAAAATTGCCACCGTTAATAAAAAAGGCGTTGTCAAGGCAAAAAAAACGGGTAGCACAAAAATCACCATAACCTCTGCGAAAAGCAAAAAGAAAAAAGCAGTAATTTCCGTCAAGGTTATGAAAAATGCGGTTAAAAAAGTAACCTTAAATAGAAAAAATGCGACACTGTATACAGGAAATACCCTGAAGCTGAAAGCAACGGTTTCTGCCAAAAAGGGAGCCAGTAAAAAAGTGTACTGGACTTCTTCCAATCAGGCAATTGCATCCGTTTCACAAAAGGGTGTCGTAACGGCAAAAAAGATGGGCAGCGCTACCATCACCGTACAGGCCATCGACGGAAGTAAAAAGAAGGCTTCCTGTAAAATTGTTGTATCCCCAAAAGAGGAAAACAACACAACACCAAATAACGGCAGCAATACAATCACACCGAGGGAAGTGATTCAGATTACAAATCTGGAGATTTACAATGGTAGTTCCCTGCATTTTACCATCGATAAAACAAAGGCACTGACAAAGTCCAATCTTTTATTGGAGCAGCGTGACAGCACATCCGGAAGCTACAACCGGACAGTCAAGCTGGACCGCCTTTATACCGATGACCAGAGAAACTATATCGTGGAAATTGATGAAACCGAAAGCTACTATAAGGAAGGTCAGTTTCTTCGCCTCTCCCTGAAGGGATATCCGGAAGCGGTTCGGGAAATCCTCTATATTGAACCGGTGGGAAATTATTCCTCTTCCGATATTAGGTACTTCTCAGTGGGCAGTAGACTTTCCAATTGTAACATTGGAAGTGACAATATACGGGGATACTGTGACTGCACCGTTTCCGGCCTGCCGGAGGGTTTCACCTGGAAGAAAACAAAGCAAGGTGCCGCCATCAGTGGAACCTGTTCGGAAGCAGGAACCTACAAAATTATTTTCGAAGGTGAGGATGAGCGG
>JALENH010000278.1 GCA_022767895.1 Eubacterium sp. | reverse complement strand
CTTTATTCTTCTCTTTTGCCTCAGAATTGTCCACTGAAGCGCAGGCACGAGCACCTAACCCAATAACTGCTCCTGCAACCAAAAGTGGTATCATATGTATTCCTCCTTACAAATCAAATGCATCTTTCGAAGCTAGAAATGCTTCAAATTCGTCCACTGTATCGAATTGAGTTGTTCCACCTAATGCTTTTGTAATTGTATTGGCTCCCAGTATAAACGAGTCAGCATCATTCATTTTTAATGCAATTGCCATGGTCTGCAACGAATCTCCAAAAATCCCCGCCAACTCCTTTGTATTTGCCATATATGTATTTCTAAAATTTTCTCTGTACTGCTCTAATTCGTAATGCAGCTGTTCACACTCTTGTTCCATCAGAATTCTTTCTTGGCGTGCAATTCCGGGTGCTTTTAGGGTATTGACCGCATAATCATAAGCCGAATCAATAACAACTCCAGCAACAACAGAACCTATAACTGATCCAACCACTCCACCTACAGCACCTACCTTTCCCCCTATTCGGGAACCAATTTTCTTTCCTACTTTCCCTCCAACAGCACCTGCCTTAAATGTACCAACCACACCGACACCGGATTTTGCAATATTGTGAAAACACTCCTCATCTGTTATTTTGCCTTCCATTTTGTCATTTATTATCCGAAAAGTACTCTTTGCAAATACAAAAATCTGAGCCGGCGCACTAGAATTCCCCAATTTTCTCAATACTTCTTTAGAAGAATTCTTCATCACTGTTGCTATCGCAGTATTCACTTGTCCCGTAATATAACCATCAACTGCACCTTTCACAGTTTCAGAAGAAACTTTCTCCGCAGCCTCCTTTGCGGTCATCTCACCATTGATAACTTTATTAACACACCTCGCAAATGACATAGAACCCCTAAGCACTGCAGCCGACTCTGCATATTTCACTCCGGCTTCATGTCCCATTTGTGCAACTTGTATTGCAGTGGTTCTATTTGGATTTGTAACAGCCAAGTTTGCTTCTTCTAAAGAAACCTTGCTGGGAATAAGATTTTTTCTGGCACGCTCTACATAGTCAAGACACTCTTCTAAAGTATCAGCAAGTTCAACACTCCCGTTTCTTTTTGCTGTTTCCAACTGCTTTTCCAATGATACAGCTTTATCAGATAGAGCCTGCTTAATAGCATCATATCTATCTTTAGGAACAGAATACTGTGCATGGGGATACTTTTCTCTAAAATTTTTTCCCACAAGAAGATCAACAACATCAGCTGGATTGCCTTGATTAAATTTCATCTGTGAACCAAGCGATGTAATTTCTTTTCCATCTGACGATATAGCCATAATATCAAACGGTGTTTCATTAACAGCATGTCCCGGCAAATCATCTACTCTTGAATAACGAGTACTACTACCTTTCAATATTTCTTCGGCATTTCTCTTCGCAACATCCTGTACTTCGGCCGCATACCCTCTTTGAGCTGCTATATTAGGTTTCCCACCAGCTATACCAGAGAGTGATTTTTGCAAATGCTGTCCTGTAGCACCATCATACCCTGACAAGGCCTTAACAAATTCACGCCCAGCTTCACTGTGCTTTTCCAAATTATCAGCATTTACTCCTAAAATCATCTGATCCGTTAAGGCATCTTGCTCTGATTTTTTCCTTTTTTTTAAAAAATCAAATATAATACCGCCCCCTCTGTTTTTTACATAAGTATTTTTGTATTCAATTCTTCTTGCAAATTAAGATATTCAGACAATTTCTGTTCACAATAATCTCCAAATTCTGCGTCTAATCCAAAAACATCTATTGCATTTCGGACTATTTCTCTTTCACCTTTATCATAATTACAATCTGTCATAGCAAGCCCAATCATTTCAAAAACAATAATCTTCTTTTCCCTAAGTCCACAATTTTCATTTAATTCTGCTATAACATGATTGATATCCTCATCCGCATCTTCCCTCTTCATATCCATTTCCATTTCCCTTGAATAACTTGCAATCGCCGTCTTTTCATCTTGACCAAAATCGCCATCACAAGCAGCCAAATCATACGCCAAGCTCAAAAACATTTTTTTCTGCTTGTCGTTTAATAATGATAAAAACATAATTACTCACCATACCTTTCTTTAAGTCCACATCTTTTCTAGTTTGTGTCAGTTCCCGATTCTTGAACAGCCTGTTTTATATGAATATTGACCAGACCTCTTTCTTCTATCCAGTAGTTCCCATTCTTTTTTATGAATGCATTAATAGAAGCATTCCCGAATCCATTAACAGAGAAGTATTGCTTTCCATCCACATATTTACCAAGTTTGATTACATCTTTATTCGTAGAAACAATTTCGAGTTGTGTAGATTCGGGCAAAACAGATTCAATACAAACATAATCCGTAAGCTCTTCCTCTGTATATGAATCCAAAGAACTCTCGTATTCTTTAACCAGGTTTCCGCCACCTTGTTCAACAAGATTGCCCTCTTGATCGTACAAATTTATACCATATACAGTAATCGGAAACGTTCGTGAATATCCCGTGGAGGTATAAACAGTCACAGTTGTCTTTCCTGCTTTTTTGGTATTTATAGCTATTCTTTGATTGTCTTCCTGTTTTATCTCACAACTCAAAATGGAAGAGTCAAATCCTGATACACTGATCAATTCACCTACATTTCCATAGCCATAAAATGCTGACTTTTCATCAGTAGACCATGACGGGAAGATCGAATCGGACATAAATAGTCCTGATACAATTATATCCATTTCCGATTGCACATCATAATCATAAGAACTCCCCTCCAAGCAACTTTTCCCGCAGTTCTTTATCGTGATAGTAATGCTTCCGGATACCATGTTACGAGGATCACTGTCCGGATGATAATCAACTTTATCAATATGTATAATTTCAATAGTATCTACATCACTATCCCCCCCATAAGCTTTTGTATACCACTGCAAATCAGGAATATTGCTTGTAAAACGTATAGTTTTTTGAGTCCCTACATCATCTTGTGTATAAGTAAGGCTTGATGCTTCAAAATCTAATCGTCGCTTAACCGATTGGATTACCGTTATATAGCACCTTCCCATCTCCTTGTCACTGGATACTGTGATTACAGCGGATCCATATCCTACCGCAGTAACTTTCCCTGTAGAAGAAACTTTTGCCACAGAGGAATTTGAAGAGGACCAGGTATATACTTCATAATCACGGTCCTCACGATCAGGATCCCAATCTTTTCCCTCCAATTCTATTTTCTTTCCCATTTCCAAATAGTAGGATGAATAATTTAATTCAATTGTCTTTTTGTTTCGTACCTCTATCTTAAAGGATGTCTTTTTTCCGGATATAGAGTGCGTTGCTGTTATTGTTGCAGAACCAGCCGAAACACCCCGGATTGTGGTTCCATTAATTTGCGCCACAGCCGAGTTTGAACTCGTTAAATTAATTTTATTATAATAAGTGTTTTTGGGTTTGACATTTTTGCTGTTTCCCACATATAAACTGAAGTTTTTAGCTGGTATTTTAAATGTTAGTGCCTTTTTCAATTTATTTTTTTGCTTTGCTAGTTTATTATATTTTTTCAAGTGCTTTTTATATGATAGCGTAGCACGTGTCTCCTTTTTTTCGTAAGGACTTATTACTGCTGTTGCATTTCTGCAATAATAGCCATTTATATTGGTATAGCCACCTGATAAACGAATAAATCCAAGATATTTTCCGAACCAGATTCCATGAGAACCAGAATTTGAAATCCGATAATATGTTCCTGCTTGATAAACGACCAACGGATTTCGGCAAGCAATAGGAGCCATAAAAATAGGTTTGGCCCCCTTATAATACGCCCGACTTTTCTTTTTATAATAATTCTTTTTCTTTTTTGCGGAACAATAAGCTGCTTTTTCCTTTTTCATTTTCTTTTGTGTTTTCTTTAAGGCAGTTTTTACCTGTTTTCTATTGGAATATGCCTCTGCCGATGTTGTTCCTGCAAAACATGCTCCAATACAGCATCCAAATAGTACTACAAGTAGAAATAGCTTGATTTTGGGGTTTGTGTGTCTCATAAAAGCCTCCTATCTTTTCTCCAGAAACAGAATTTACTGATTCTCTCTATTGAAATTTCAATATTATATATCTTCTTCCTGATCTTTGTTATATCCAATAACTTTAACCTCATTGTCACAAACTAATTCACCCAAATTGATATTCTGGGTCAAATCAAGAACTGTAATGTTGTTATGATTACATCTTAACTCGTTCAGTCCTATGTTTTTGCTCACATCTAAATTTGCTATTTGATTCACATCACACCACAACGCACGTAATGCTGTGTTTTTACTTAAATCCAAACTTGTTAGTTGGTTTTTACTACAATACAAAACTTCCAATACTTTATTTTGGGTTACATCTAAATCAGTCAGTTGGTTACATTCACACCCCAAAATAATCAGTGCCGTATTCTTTGTTACATCTAAATTTGTCAGTTGGTTTCCACCGCAAACCAAATCACTTAACCCCATATTATTGCTCACATCTAATGTTGTCAGTTTATTATCACCACAACTCAAGTTGCTCAACCCTGTATTTCTAGATATGTCCAAAGTAGCCAGTTGGTTATAACTACAGTCCAACTTACTCAATACTGTGTTTTCAGTCACATCCAAATTAGAAAGTCCATTTTGATAACAATCCAATGTGATTAATTCTTTGTTTTTAGTTACATCCAAAGCAGTCAATTGGTTCTCTCCACACCACAATGTAATCAAAGCTGTGTTTCCAGTCACGTCCAAAGCAGTCAGTTGATTATAGCTACAGTCCAGCACCCTTAATGCTGAAAATCCAGATACATCCAATTTATCTGACAATTTCCTATCATTCCAATAAATGCCCGTTAATCTTCCATTTCCCCATTTATATTGTTCCTCATTATATATATCTTCACTGACATCCGCTCCCAATGCACGCTGTTGTTTAATCACTGCCCTTAATATCGCTACATCCTGCTCGTTCACACCACCCGGTGCTTTTGTCGGATTATTAGGTGATGGAGATGTTGTGCTTGCAGATGGATTCTCCGTCACTGGCGACTGTTTATTTGCTGTAGGTGCAGGCGTATTTTTTCCTTTTGGTTTCGACGCTTTTTCTTTTACTGTCACTTTACAGACCAATTTTTTCTTTCCAACCGTTGCTTGTACCTTTGCAGTTCCCTTTTTCTTTCCCTGAATCTTTGCTACGTTTTTTCCTTTTTTGTTCAAGGTAATATATCTTTTCCCAGATGTAATCTTCCACCTGACAATTTTCTTTGCATTCTTTACTTTGATTGATTTACTCTGTCCTTTATAAACCGTAATCCTTTTGTTGCTTAAGCTAGCTTTTTTTGCTGCCAATACCTCAATAGATGAAGTCATTCCAAATACAACTGCAAATGACAACAGTCCTGCGATAAGTGTTTTTCTTGTTTTCATTGTTTTCCTCCTCGTATTTTTGATATTTCCTATTATCTCATAACTCAAAAAAAATCACTTTCCGTTTTTTTAATCAAATAGAATCCGTTCTTACAATTTAGCCAAAAGATTGTATTGCATTGTCGATACAGCGGGAGGCGTATGTCGCCAGGCGAACACCCTTCCCCATGCGGTATGTATCCACCGCCTTAATCAGTCCAATGGTTCCGATGGATATGAGATCATCCACACTGTGATCGGAGTTGCTATATTTCTTAACAAGGTACGCCACCAACCGCAAATTCCGCTCTATCAGGACATTTCTGGCCGTCCTGTCCCCCTGTTCCCATCTCTCGATGTATTCATTTTCTTCCTCTATGCTTAGTGGTTGTGGAAATGACTGCATCGTACACCTCAGAGATTGTCGTTACTTTCATCTTATGTGATTTTTTGTCCATAAGTGCCTGTCATTAGATTTCTTTTCTTGACAGCTAGTGGACACTAGCTTAACATGTAACCTTCACTGCAAGGGTTGCTATGCCCGGGCAAACCATAGCTGCCACGATGACAAACAGAGTCTTCCGGAGATGTTGACCAGTAGCAAATGGGGAGAA
>JALENH010000248.1 GCA_022767895.1 Eubacterium sp. | reverse complement strand
GATACAGGGTCTTGGATTTGGAAAACTCGCCATACTGGCCGGCGTGTGCGAAATGATTGCACGAAGCATCGCAGGATTTTACTTTGTTCCTGTGTTTGGCTTCACCGCCGCCTGTCTGGCGAGTCCGATTGCCTGGATATTGGCCGACTTGTTCCTCGTTCCAGCCTATTTCCTTGTCATAAAACATGTAAAGAAACTTATGACATAGTTCCTGATTTCTATTCGTAGATTGCTTTGGCTATCTCCACCTTATTCATAGAATACAGATGTATGCCGTCCGCACCGTGTGCCAGCAGGCCCTCCATCTGTTTCTTCGTATATTCCAGTCCCGCCTTTTTCAAATCCTCCGGACTGTCCTGATAACGTTCAATCGCTTTTGCCAGTTCTTCGGGAATTTTTGTGCCCGACATTCCCACAATATTTTTCACCTGTCCCGCTGACGTAATTGGCATAAGGCCTGGCAATACAGGAACATCAATCCCCGCTTCACGCACCTTATCCAAAAAACGGAAGAACAGCTCATTGTCATAAAACAGCTGTGTAATCAGGAAATCCACTCCCTGTTCCACCTTGATTTTCAAATGAGCGATATCCTCTTCCAGACTGGCTGCCTCCTGATGCACCTCCGGATAACAGGCACCGGCAATACTAAAATCATAGGTTTCCTTCACGTCCTGAATCAAATCGGATGCATGGTCATAATATCTGGCTGCAAATTGCTCATCACTCATCCACTGTGGCTGGTCTCCACGGAGTGCCAGGAGATTGTGAATTCCATTTCGATACAAATTGGTAAGAAAATTGGTCAAAAATAACTTGTCCGGAATTGCCGCACAGGTCAAGTGTGTCAGTGCCTCAATCCCACACTGGTTCTGAATATAAGACGCAATGGCGAATGTATTTTCTGCGGTATTGCCACCTGCACCATAGGTCACACTGATAAAACTCGGGTGCAAATTTTTGAATTCATCCAGAGCATCATAAATTACTGTCACATCGGCATCCTTCTTCGGTGGAAAAACCTCCAGCGAATAGGTGGGCCGATTGGTATGAAATAAATCTTTAATCATGTCTTTTCCTCACTTTCGAGACATAAGTATAACATAAAAAAGTGCGCCTGAAAAGCGCACTCTTTCATTTTTCCGTCATAGGCTTATATCAATAATCTATCACTCGGTATAGAATCTAACTATATTATAAGAATGAGGCTCCAGAATAACTTTTCCGTCTGTAACACCACTTCCCTTTTTCGGCACCACATGCTCCGGATCCTCCGGTGAATTCACCGCTTTCATATCATCATTGTTCAATACCATATGCTCTGCCATAGTAAGTTTCCCAAATCCATCCAAATTCAAAGTCACTTCGGCATTCTCATTCATGTTTCGGTTCACCACAAATACCGTCAGTTCCTTTTTCTCTTTATTCCATACGACGGAACTGTCCACATAAGGAATCGCATCTCTATTCCCGGCTGCATAGGTGTCACATTCCACATCTGAGCGAAGAGCCACACCACGCCCATAACGGCAGGCATACATAAATGGATAAAAAATGGTCTGGAGCCACATTTTACCACCATTCACCGTCATAATCGGTGCAATTACATTGACTAACTGCGCCAAACAGGCAATCTTAACACGGTCAGAATTATTAATCAGCGTATTGAGAAGACAACCAACTGCCAGGGCATCCTCCATCGTATAAATATCCTCCAGCAGAGGTGGCGCTATCTGCCATTTTTCCTGCTTTTTGTCCTGTTCCTGGGAATGGAACCAGATATTCCATTCATCAAATGACAGGAAAATGTCTTTATCGCTCTGCTTTTCTTCCTTAATCTTGTCGCAGATCGCACCCACCTTTTTAATAAAGTCATCCATATCCATCGAACAGCTGAGATACTTCGGTGTATCGTCATCCGGATTTCCATAATATTCATGCATGGAAAGATAATCAATATGATCGTAAGCTTCCCGAAGCACCGTCTCCTCCCATTCTCCAAAGGTCGGCATATTCTGGTGTGAGCTTCCACAGGCAACCAGTTCGATGGAGTCATCTACCCATTTCATAATTTTGGCTGCTTCGCAGGCTGTCCGGGCATATTCTACAGCTGTCTTGTGCCCAATCTGCCATGGACCATCCATTTCATTTCCAAGACACCATGTATGTATTCCAAAAGGCTTCTCAAAACCATTGGCACGACGCATATTGGCATAGTAGGTATCTGTAACAGAGTTGCAATACTCCACCACATTTCCCGCTTCCTCCGGTCCTCTCGTACCCAGATTAACCGCCATCATAATGTCTGTTCCTACTCTCTTCGCCCATTCCTGAAACTCATCAATTCCCACTTCGTTGGTCTCCACTGAACTCCATGCCAATTCCATCCGACGCGGTCTTTTGGATTTATCCCCTGTACCATCTTCCCAGTGATAGCCGGATACAAAATTGCCACCCGGATAACGTATCATCGGAATCTCCATTTCCTTGATTATCTTCAGTACATCCTGGCGGAAGCCCATATCATCTGCTGTCTCATGATCCGGCTCATAAATCCCATGATAGACCGCCCTTCCTAAATGTTCGATAAAAGAGCTGTAAAGCCTCTTGTCAATTTCACTGATTACTTTTTCTTTGCTGGCACTGATAACTGTTTTCATACTTACCTCCACATTTGATTGATTTTTCCTCATTGTAAACCAGGAAAAATAAAAAAACCATGTATTATTGTTGCTAATAACTGGACAATCGTTTCTTTGTGAAGGTAAGGTTTATTTCTCGCCCACTTCCCGTATCCTGTAAAACGCTTCCTTCGCCTTGCAGTCTTTGTCCCAGAGATAGAGACACTGCACCATATCATCATAGAGTGGATAATCATCGCAGATACCAAATACCGTCACACTGGTAATGTTGCAGGGCCCGCCGCCAGCCGTATCCATCTTCTTCAGCAGTTCAAACATCTCCTGATAGCGGTCTGCCTGACGCTTCAATGACTTCTCGTCACGCTCGCCCGTTTCTTCATCAATCTTAAAACTTAACTCTGTAATCTGAATATCCACATCAAGCTCCGCATATTTTTTCAGACAATTCTCGAAACTGTCATAGGAGTCACCCTTCAATTCATCCGGATTATACAAATCCACTGTAGGTTGAAGACCAATTCCATCAATCAGATTCTTTTCTTTCAGTCCTTTTACCAAATTGTAAATAGACTCCATCTTCATCGGCACAAAGACATTGTAGTCATTGTAAATCAATTTCACACCGGGTTCTGCATACTTTCTTGCATATTCAAAAGCTTTTTCTGCATAGTCCGTTCCCATGGTTGCATACCAAAAATTGTCGCCGCCGTTGAATGTGGTCCGGCAATTCCAGTTCACCGAACTGTCTCCGGCCCCATCATCAACACACTCATTCACCACATCCCAGCAATATACAACGCCGGGATAATTTTTCTGGCAATATTCCAAAACACCTTTGATGTAATTTTCCATACGCTTGGCCATCACTTTTTTACTGACATATCCTTTTTTCTCATCATAGTTCTTTTTAAAGAACCACTCCGGCGTCTGATTGTGCCATACCAGCGTATGACCACGCATCTTGATACCATTTTCCTTGCAGAAGTCCAAACTGTCTTTACAGGAATCGAAATTCAGTGCCACCTCCGTCGCATCGGCACTTTTCTTTCCCTCTTTGGCACAGGCTTTTTCATCCAGAAGATAACATGGTTTCATCAGATTACTGAGAGTTGTGGAATTGTAATGCTTTTTCAACACATTGGCCATTCCCTCATGGTTGATAGCCGCCGTCTCCCGGTCACTTCCGTTGATGGCTGCCCCCATAAGAAAATAGTCGGCATACAAATCTTTCAAGGCAGGACCATCGGTATCACTTACATCCCTGCTTGTGACCTTCTTCTCCTCTGCTGCCTGACCGGATACTGTCCCGTTGTCAGATGTCTTTCCCTTCTGTCCCTCCGATGTTCCACAGGCTGTCAGGGAAAAAATCAGACAGAAACTGAGCAGAAGATGTACTACTTTTTTACTTTTCATTGCTTACTTCTCCTTTTTTCATACATTTTTTTTATTGCTTTTGCAGCCGGGCGTTCTACCAGATAGGTCATAGCCACAGCAACAGCAAAAGATAAAACGATACACAAAATCATGTACTGCCACTGCCATTCTACATCCCCTGTCATATTCGGAAGTTCATCACCTTCCCAATCCGGGATGCGAAACTCTTTCAGTTTCACCGCAATGTACTGGTGACAGATATAAAAGTTAAAGGAAATCCCGGCCAGAAATGTCATAACGCGGTTATCCCATATTTTCCGAAACCATTTCCATGCCAGCATCGTACCAAAAATAAATACCAAAAATACAAGTGACAGAAGATAGCGGTTATCCACCTGCCATTTTGTCTCTGCACCGCTTGACATCCGCAGTTCACACATTTGATAAAATCCAAAGACAGCTCCCACGGCTGCTACCGTTCCCAGCACAGCCTCCAGTGTGGTCTTTTTCTGCCGTTTTTTCGTATAGAGCATATAAAGCCAGGCTCCCAACATACCATTGGCGAAAACAGTGAAAAATGTCAGTGTGTGATTTACACACAGTCCCTGATTAATCGTATCAAAATGACTGCTAATCCAATACGAACTGCACAATCCCACGGCCAGCATTCCCAAATATGTCTGCACCGGCCATTTTCGGAACCATTTTGCCAGAAACGGAAAGAGAAGATACAGCTGCACTTCCACACCAACTGTCCATAGAACGCCATTGAGATGGGTTCCTCCCATCACATCCCCCATGAGATTGTGGGTAAAGGTAAAATGGGATAACACATCCTTTGCCAAAAAGGCATTGTCTCCTCCATATTCTCCCAGGGGAATGGCAAAACAAAAAAGAACAATCAACAGGGACAAATAATAGGACGGAGCAATGCGCGCCACCCTCTTTATGTAAAAACCGCCTGCAGTATCTGTCTTATCTCCATATACCATATCTCTGGCATAGGGCAAAAAAAGACAGAACCCGGAAAGCAGTATCATCATATCAACCAAAATACTTCCATTGCGAACCAGCCAATCAAGACTGCAATCACCCACCACCGGGGCCAGCCAGGACTGCTGCCAGAAATGATACCAGGCGATAATGAGAATCGCCACTGCCCGGATTCCATCCAATACCCGGATATGATAAAGTTCATAGTCACCTGCCATTTCGGCAGGTGACCGCTTTATACTCTTCTTCCGTTGTCTCTTTCCCATATTTATCTCCATTCCGGATCGTTTAGCGAGAATTTATCTGTCGCACTTATCTCACGTTATTACGCTAAAGCAGCTGTTACAATTGCCATGGAATAAACCTCAGAGGCATTGCATCCACGGGACAAGTCGTTAATCGGTGCATTCAGCCCCAGCATAATCGGGCCATAAGCATCAAAGTTCCCCAAACGCTGCGCAATCTTGTAACCAATATTTCCGGCGTTGATATCTGGGAAAATAAAGGTATTGGCAGAACCGGCAACCGGATCTCCCGGGCACTTGGTGCGGGCCACACGTGGTGATACCGCAGCATCAAACTGCATCTCTCCTGCGATTGGCAGGCTCGGTGCCAGTTTCTTTGCTTTCTCAGCCGCACTGCGCATCTTGTCCACATCTTCTCCTGAACCAGAGCCAAAGGTAGAGTAACTCAGGAATGCAAGTTTGGGATCAATACCGAAAATCTTTGCACATTCTGCACAGTCTATAGCAATCTCAGCAAGCTCATCTTCGTTCGGCTTAATGTTAATCGCACAATCCCCCATGGCCAGAACCGTGTTGCCACCAGTGGCAGATTCACGAACCAGAATGAAGCAGGATGCAACAATATTCTTGCCCGGTTTCGTCTTGATAATCTGCAATGCCGGACGTACTGTGTCTGCAGTGGAATATGTCGCACCACCAAGAAGAGCATCTGCTTTGCCCATCTTGACAAGCATGGTTCCAAAATAGTTGGCCTGCTGACAGGTCTCCTTCGCCTTCTCTAAAGTCATGCCCTTATTCTTACGAATCTCATAAAGACACTCCGCCATCTCGTCAATCTCTTCATATTCCATCGGGTCAATAATTTCTGCGCCACGGATATTGAAAGCACTTTCTTCTGCTGCTTTTGCAATCTCATCTTTATTTCCTACAAGGATTGGTGCCAGAAACGTACCTGCCAAAAGACGGGATGCCGCCTCCAGAATACGCGGGTCACTTCCCTCTGTAAAAACGATTTTCTTAGGGTTCTCTTTCAGAATGTTGATTAGTTTTCCAAACATAATGCTCATTTCCTCCTAGATATTTTTCTATATTAATGATACTATTTTTTACGCAAAATACAAGGGGGTTTTTGATATTTTTTTGTTCCTATTCACAGCCGATATGGAATGCCGGCCAGCCTCGTCATGCTTGCATGTAAGAGGCTGGCCGGCATTCCATATCGGGCCTGCGAAGCAGGAATTCCACCCTCATAAGCAGTCTTAGCTCCGCAGGGAGCGGGACTGGAGCCTCGGAGAGGCGACGACTGCGCATGTAGGTGGAGAGCTGTGAATGCTGAATCCCTATTCCAACCGATACCCCACATTTCTCACAGTCCGAATCCGATCTCCTGCCGTCCCCAGTTTCTGCCGCAGTGTTTTGATATGCATGTCCAGTGTTCTGGATTCGCCTTCGTAGGTTGTC
The DNA here is from genome assembly GCA_022767895.1 of Eubacterium sp. Lineage (GTDB taxonomy): Bacteria > Bacillota > Clostridia > Lachnospirales > Lachnospiraceae > Eubacterium_F. The sequence continues at coordinate 14,267 of JALENH010000248.1, read as the reverse complement.
CCCCACACACGATCCATGAGAAGTTCCCGCGTCATAACGTTACCTACATTGTTCAGAAAAACCCGAAGCAGTTCAAATTCTTTGTAGGTCAGCTCCACCGTTTCCTCTTCTACATACACCCTGTGCTTCTCCACATCCATCCTGATATTTCCCGATGTAACTTCTGAGCCCCTAGATTTTTGACTGCCGCTGCGGCGAAGAACTGCTTTCACCCGGGAAATCAGTTCCAAAATTCCAAACGGTTTGGCAATATAGTCATCCGCCCCGGCATCGAGGCCACGTACCTTATCAATTTCCGTTCCCTTCGCTGTCACCAGAATAACAGGAACATCCTTAAGCTTGGTTTGCTCCCGCATTCTTTTCAGTATGGTAATTCCATCCTCATCCGGCAGCATAATGTCCAGCAAAACCAATTTGGGAATCTGCGAATCACAGATTTTCCAAAACTCTTCTGACGAAGCCGCTTCCACAGTCGGAAAACCGCAATCCTTCATAGCATATACTTCAATTTCCCTGATATTGGGGTCATCCTCTACAACACAAATCATTCCGCCATTCCTCCTGTCTCCGTTTCCTGTTCTCCCAGCAGACTCAATGCGATATTTTCACAATGGTCTGCCACACGTTCAAAGTTAATGGACAGTTCATTGATAAAAATTCCAACTTCCGGAGAACATTTTTCTTTCTTTGCCCGTTTGAGATTATGCTTTTTTACCCGTTTATTAATCTGGTCAATATGAGTTTCCATTTGTTCAACAGATAAAGCCATTTGAATATCCTCTTTAATAAAGGCAGATACTGTATTGCTCACAATATTATGGACTTCTGCACTATAAGTGGTCATCTCATCGCGAATTTTTCTCGGCCACTCCGCCTTGCTCTTGGCGATTTTCGCCGCCTCTTCCACTATGTTGCAGGCATGGTCGCTAATCCGCTCAAAATCCCGGATGCAATAAACAAGCAAATTCCATTCCACATTATCCTGGGCAATCACATTCCGGTTGGCAATTTGTCTTAGATACTCTCCGATTTCCTCTTCGTAGCGATCAATTTTCGCCTCTGTCTCCTCCACCTTTTCCTTCTTCTCCTGACTGAATTCAGTAATACTTTCCATCGCTGTCGTCATATTTTCCAATGTCAGATATGCCATCTCATTGGCAGAACGACGACACTGCTCCAATGCCAATGCAGGAGTATCCAGGAAACGGACATCCAGTCTGGCAAATTCCGTGATTTTTTCGTCATCCCCTTCCTTGATAGAAAGCATCGCAAGTTTCTCCAGTCCTTTGGCAAAGGGAAGAAGCAACAGCGTTGCACCGATATTAAAGAGACTGTGAATAACCGCAATCCCCGCTGCATTTGCCGGATTATGCATAAAGGTAAAGTCCAAAAAAGCATTAAGCGTGTAGAAAATAATCATAAAAACTGCAGTACCGATGACATTAAAGTATAAATGTACAAGTGCTGCCCGCTTGGCATTTTTCCCGGCACCTACAGAAGAAAGTAGTGCCGTGACACAGGTTCCGATATTTTGTCCCATTATAATAGGTATTGCCGTGGCAAAAGGAACAGAGCCCGTAGCGCAGAGTGCCTGCAAAATTCCCACCGATGCCGAAGAACTCTGAATGATGGCAGTAAGCAGTGCCCCTACCAGCATTCCCAAAAACGGATTGGAGAACATGGTGAATATTCCCGTAAATTCCGGTACATCTGCCAATGGCTCCACCGCTGCACTCATGGTATCCATTCCAAACATAAGAACGGAAAAACCAATCAAAATTGCTCCGATATCCTTTCTTTTTTCCTGTTTGGAACTCATAATCAAGAATATTCCAATAATTGCCAGAACAGGCGTAAAAGAAGATGGTTTCAAAAGGGTAAGGAAAAAGTTTCCACCCTCAATTCCCGTGAGACTAAGGAGCCAGGAAGTGACTGTCGTACCAATGTTTGCTCCCATAATTACACCAATTGCCTGTTCCAATTTCATAATTCCGGAATTTACAAACCCGACAACCGTAACCGTCGTAGCAGAAGATGACTGAATTACCGCTGTTACTCCGGCTCCCAAAAGCACGGCTTTCATCCGGTTATGAGTCAGCCGTTCTAGTATGCGCTCCAGTCTTCCACCGGACAACTTGGTCAATCCATCCCCCATCACATGCATGCCATACAGGAAGAAGGCGAGACCGCCAATCAGTGTCAAAGCATTAAAAAACATCTCGGAAAACATTTTTTCTTTACCTCCATATCATAGATACTTTTCTTATAGTATTTACAATAACGCCTGGAAGTAAAATATAAATAGAGGTTATGTAAAATTTATGTAAAAAAAGCGCGGCTGAGAACCGCGCGCTTCCAAGTTTGCGCAAAGCGCAAACTTGCTCCGCAAAAGATGGCTTTTCCGCCCGGTAAAAAAAGCGCGGCGCACGAGATGCAAACTTTTCTTCATGAATTACGGAAACTGAAAGAATTGCCAATGAATACTTGACACAAACGTCCTTTCCCTAGCTGTTTACTTCATACAGGTGGCGGTAGACACCATTTGCTGCCATCAGTTCTTCATGGGTACCGCTTTCGGCAATACCGTCTTCTGTGAGAACCAGAATCCGTTCCGCATTGCGAATCGTCGAAAGACGATGGGCAATAACAAATGTGGTACGTTTTTTTGCCAGCACTTCCAGAGAATCCTGCACTACTTTTTCGCTCTCATTATCGAGCGCTGACGTAGCTTCATCAAAAATGAGAATCGGTGGATTTTTCAAAAATACCCGGGCAATGGACAGCCGCTGTTTTTGCCCCCCTGACAATTTGATTCCACGCTGTCCGATATCCGTCTCATAGCCTTGGGGCAACGACATAATAAATTCATGGGCATTGGCTCTTTGGGCTGCTTCTATCACTTCTTCACGTGTTGCTCCATTCTTGCCATACCGGATGTTGTCATAAATCGTTCCGGCAAACAAATATACTTCCTGTTGAACAATACCGATGTGATCTCTAAGACTCTTTAACTTAATATCTCTGATATCCCTGCCATCCAGCCGGATGCAACCGCCAGACACATCATAAAAACGGGGAATCAAACTACAAAGTGTACTTTTCCCGGCACCGGAACTGCCTACAAGGGCAATGTAATCTCCTGCTTTCACCGACAGATTCACATGATTCAGTACCTGTTCCTCATTGTCCTCATAGTGGAACGACACGTTTTCAAACTCGATATCCCCTTTGACATCCCGCAGTTCGCAGGCATTTTTACGGTCTTTGATGTCCGGCTCAATATTCATAATTTCCATAAAACGTTCAAAACCGGTATAGCCATTCTGGAACTGTTCCGTAAAATCAATCAGTGTCTTCACCGGCTCAGTAAAAATATTGATATATAGCAGGAAAGTAATCAAATCTGTCACCGTCACTATATTTTTGGTAATACAGATGGCACCTGCAATCAGCACAACAATCTGAATCAAGGTTGTAAAGGCACCAAGTCCGGCGTGATAACCTCCCATATTGCGGTAGCTTTCCTTCTTCGCATCCAGAAAGCCATCGTTTCCCACTTTAAACTTTTCCTTTTCCACATCTTCGTTGGCAAAGGATTTTACCACCCGGATACCGGATAAATTATCCTCAATCCGGGCATTGATTTCCGCAATCTGCACGCGGTTTCTCTTGAAGGCCCGTTTCATCTTCCGGTTGAAATAATAAGCATACAAAAACATCACCGGAACAAGCGCAAACGCGGCTGCAGTCAGTACCGGACTGATGCAGAAAAGAATGACAAAGGCACCTATGATTTTAATCAACGAAATCACCAGATTTTCCGGCCCATGGTGAAGCAGTTCCGTAATATCAAAAAGGTCAGAAGTAATCCGGGACATCAGCTGCCCCACCTTCTGGTCATCGTAAAAGGCAAAGGAAAGTTTCTGGTAATGGGCAAATATTTCTGCCCGCATGTCATATTCCATCCGAGCTCCCATGACATGGCCGTAGTTGGTAATAAAATATTTGCAATAGCATTCAAGCGCCACAAGAAGAAGCATGATACCACCTAATAAATAGATGGTATGCAATGCTTCTTCTATGGGCCGTTGTATTACATCCTGGGTAATATACCGCACCAGAATCGGAATGACAAGAGTCGTACCGGAAGCAACCAGTGCAAAAAACATATCTGCCAGAAAAACACTCATATATGGTTTATAGAAACTCAGCATCTTCTTTATATTGTTCATGATATCCTCCACAAGCTAAAAGTCTCTATTTTGCTCCCTCTTCCTGTGATTTGCGAAAAGGAAGTGCGATTCCCACCGTCTTTATTCTGGAATATGCCAGACCGACAGCTATGATTGCAGCCGCGAAGAGAAGCTGAATTCCCACGTACTGCCACAACAGTGTCAAATCTGCCCCCTCGGTGTAAGTGTCAATAAGCCGAACACCCAGAATGTACCAGTAGGAAGGGAGGAAATGTGCAAATTGGATGATGCCGTCTCCCAAAAACTCCAATGGTACAAAAATACCGGTCAGAAAACTCATCCCCAGCGCAAGTACATTGGAAACCATGCTGATGGCGGTTGTCTTTTTCAAAACCTGTCCCAACAGGAAAACAATTCCTAATGCCACGAACAGAAAAGCAAACATATTAATGCAGGCCAATACGCCTTTCACGGATATGACAGCCCCTCCGGCCCCGATGAGAGAACAGAGGAAATAGAGCACGCCAAACAGTAGTCCGGCAGTCACCGTTCCCAGAATCAATTCCCGGTTCGTCTTCATCAAACTATAGGAAGAACATTGAATCCGGTCTCTTACATCCTTTTTATGGAATACCACCAATACTGGGGAAATTCCTACAATACACAGAGACAGAAGAATATAGGGTACATAAGCGAAGAAATGGTAAACGGAACTATGTTTCGTGCTGCTACCGCCTTCCACTGCCACAGAAATTTCGCTGTCATCCACACTACCGGCTTTTTTTATCGCCTCTTCTTCTGTGAAACCACCTGCAAGATACCCCCGTAGCACGGTGATATACTGCGTGGTTAAGGATTCAAACGTCTCTTTATAAACAGTTCCCGGCACACTGGTAATATCGATTTTTTTAACTTCCTCGTCTTTGAGAGAATCTCCAAATCCTTCGGGAATCCGCAATACAGAATACACGTTACGGTTGTAAAGCTCATCCTGAATCGATTCTTTACTATCAACAATCGTTACTCTCTCATTGTTCGTCTCCAAATTTTGAATCAGAGCCTTACTCACTGACGAATTGTCTTCATCAAAAATAGCAAACTGATAGGAAGAAGCTTCAAACGCCACTTCTGTGGATTTTCCTTTCTGGGAAGATACCGCCAGTGCAATTCCCATGAAGATACCCAGATACATAATAATCTGACCCTTTTGCTTATTTAATATCTGAAAAAATACTTTATAAACTTGCATAGCGGTTCCTCCTTACGATAAAAAAGCATGCAACGGCACATATCACAGTCAAACCTGCCAACCACAGGAAATCCGTAATGAAACGGCCATAGGTATCATATACATTCAGTGCATAGAACGCATCTGTAACCAGTGCCGCCGGATTGATATCATTGAGCACCGGGATGTGATGCTCGATAAAATCTTTGATACCACTCACCATAAGGTCACTCATACAGCAAAACAGAAGATTTACTGATACGAGGATACCCATTTTGCCACCCTCTCCAAGGCGAGGAAGTGTGCCTACCAGAATACCAAACATGATTCCAAAACTCGTTCCTGCAAACAGAATCAGAAGAATGGCACCATACCGGTTGCCGATGTTCAATCCCAGCACAAAGCGCATGTATAGGAGCAAAAGACAAACCAGAACAAACTGCACAAGCTCGGAAGCTGCAAAATCTGCCAGCAACATTTTCATTTTTCCCATTCCCGCCACGTTGCGCCGTTGGCCCAGCGAAGACATATTGGCCTGTAGCCGAAGAATAATATCACATCCGGCAAAGGAAGCGAAAAGGCAAGTCATAGCAAATATGGCATAGAAATAGTTTATGACATTGTCCTGATTTCCAGCCGTTTCATTTTCTTCCGCAAAATAATCCACCTGGTTCTGAAGACTTTCTGCCACTTTCATCACTTGTTCCGGATTTTTCTGTCCTACATCCGTGAGCAGTTTTTCATACTGGGCAAATTGCTTCAATACCATCTGCAGAATTGTCTGATTCATGCCATTATCTTTTACCTTCAAGGACATCTTTTTATCGATATAAATGATACCGTCGATTTCTTCCTCATCCAGTAATTTTTCCGCCTGTTCCTCTCCGGTATAGTTCGCAATCAATAACTGGTCATCTCCCTTGGCAGAGATTTCGCCCAGCATAACCGCAAAAGCCGGATTGTCTCCTTTCTGGACAATGGCCGTCGGAATCGGATCGAATTTTTCCGTTGTCTCAAAGAGATTACCAAATGCCATATACATAAAGGTACAGAGAGCAAATGGAAACACAAGTGTCCAGAAAATCAATTCTTTGCTGCGCAGCAGAGTAAGCAGCGCATATTTAAATTCCCGAAAAAACATCTGCGCTCCTCCTCTCTAGTCTCGCAATTCTTTTCCTGTGATTTCCAGAAATACATCATTTAATGTCGGAAGTTCCGAATAAACCCGTCCAAATGGAATTTCCTTCTGTTTCAGATAATCCAGCACATGAATGAGATTGTGTTTTCCTCCACTAAACCGGATTTTCAACTGTCCCTCTTCATGGTTAAGCTCATAGGCATGAGACAGGTCCGACAAATAACGGATATCCTCTTCTCCGATTTCCGGCACTTCCACCGTAACTGTCTCCGTATTTTTAATCATTTTCTTTAATTCATCCTTCGTCCCGATGGCAAGCTGCTGTCCCTTATCCATGATGGCGATACGGGTACAAATCTGTTCCACTTCTTCCATGTAATGAGAAGTATAAACAATCGTTGCTCCCTGACGGTTCAGTTCTACAATTCCCTCCAGAATTTTATTCCGGCTCTGTGGGTCTACGGCCACTGTCGGCTCATCGAAGAAAATCAATTTGGGTTTGTGTGCAATCCCGCAGGCGATATTCAGCCGGCGAAGAAGTCCTCCTGACAATTTCTTTGGATAGAATTTACGAAATTCCTCCAAACCAACGAAAGAAATCGCCTCTTCCACATACTGCGCCCGCAATTTCTTATCCTTTATGTAAAGCCCGCAGAAATAATCAATATTTTCCGTCACCGTCAATTCATCAAATACGGCTACATTCTGCAATACAACTCCGATATCCTTTTTCAAATGATAGGAATCCAGCTTCATCTCCTCGCCAAATACCCGGACAGTACCTTTATCATACTGCAGTAAGGCAAGGATACAATTGATGGTTGTGGATTTGCCGGAACCATTGGGTCCCAGAAGGCCGAAAATTTCTCCCTCTTCAATTTCCAGACTGAAATGATCCAGTGCCACCAGTTCTTTATACCGTTTTACCAGATTTTGAATTTCTACAACTGCTGCCATATCATAACCTCCTCTTGGTTTCTATACTCCTATCCTACCAAACTACATAAAAAAAGAACAGTGAAAAATATCATTTTCTGTTTGTGACATTTGTCATTTACTTTTACAATGGTTTTCTATTATAATGGATTCATAGTTATCGAAACCATTGCAACAAACAGAGGAGAGATTATTTTGAAGGACATGGCAAACAAGGCAGGGATATTTCTGTTATGTAGCTATTTTTTTATAAGAATGAATGGAATATCTCTGGGCAATATAGCAATTATGCTGGCTGTTCTGACAATCAGCTGTCTATGTTCCTATACAGACCAAACAGCTTTTTCTGTTTGTCTGCAGGTGGGATTTTGCATCATTACTCTTCTCTTTCACTGTGCCGGTTTGTACCTGCCGGTTCTTGTTTATGACGCCATTCGTGGTGAGTGTAAATTCACTCTTCCACCAGTCATACTTGGTGTCTGCTACACCTGTATGTCACTTCGCCTGTTCACTTTTCCCTATTTGGTGTTTTTCCTTTTGACAGCTGCACTATCCTTGTACTGTCGTCACATGGATCAGTTGTATCTGGAATTACACCGTATCCGGGATGAGAACAAAGAACGCACTCTGATGCTTCGTCAACGCAACCAGGCTCTGATTGAAAAACAGAATGCGGATATTCATGCCGCCACACTCTCTGAGCGAAATCGAATTGCCAGAGAAATCCATGACAATGTGGGACATATGCTTACCCGTTCTATTCTGCAGGTAGGGGCTCTGAAGGTGATTAACGAGAATCCCTCTTTAGATAAACCAATTGGTGATTTACAGGAAACACTAAATACCGCTATGACCAGCGTCCGCTCAAGCGTCCATGATCTTCACGATGACGCCATTGATCTTGCCAGTGCCATCCGAGAAATCACCGATGCCATAAAGAGTCCCGCCATATCCCTGGACTATGATATGGGTGACCATGTCCCAAAAGAAATCAAATACGCTTTTATTGCCATCGTAAAAGAGGCCACTAACAATATGCAGAAGCACAGCAATGCCACAAGTGCAGAAATACAAATGAGGGAACATCCCGGCTTTTTCCTGCTGCACATCGCTGATAACGGCACAAAAAAGAATCTCCATCCCACAAACGGAATTGGTCTCAGCAACATGGAAGAACGTGTCCGCAATCTGGGCGGCACCATTCGCTTTGACACGGAAAACGGATTTAAAATATCCATTATGATTAAGAGGAGGTAATGATGAAAGTACTAATTGTAGATGATGATAATCTGGTATCCCTTTCCCTGAAAACAATTCTGGAAGCATCCGGCGAAGTGACGATTGCCGGCATTGGAAACAGCGGCGAACAGGCCATTGAACTATACGAGGAACACCAACCGGATATTCTTCTCATGGATATCCGGATGGAGGGTATGACCGGACTCACTGCCGGCAAGGAAATTCTCTCGAAACACCCCAACGCCCGCATTCTGTTTCTAACCACTTTCGCGGATGACGAATACATCGTCAAAGCTCTTCATATGGGAGCTAAAGGATATCTGTTGAAACAAAATTTTGAGAGTATTCTTCCTGCCCTTCAGGCTGTATCACGGGGGCAGACTGTATTTGGGGAAGAAATTACCGACAAAATTCCGGAACTGATGAGTGCCGCTCCCCAGAAGCGTGATTTCTCAGAATATGGCATTACGGAAAAGGAATATGCCATCATCGAACAGGTGGCCAATGGATTGAATAATAAAGAAATTGCAGAAAAACTGTATCTCAGCGAGGGAACGGTCCGCAACTACTTAAGTTCCATTCTGGAAAAACTGGAGCTGCGCGACCGTACCCAGCTGGCTATTTTCTATTATCGGTAGCTTTCTACCAGTGCCTGGAACGCTGGCAGTGATTTTTCAATCTGCTCCGTGCTGACACAATAGGAAATCCGTACAAACCCGGGCGTTCCGAAACTATCTGCCGGAACAATCAGCAATTCATATTGTTTGGCTCTCTCGGCAAAGGCATTGGCATCCTCTTCCAAGGCCTCTACAAACAGATAAAACGCACCGTCCGGTTTGATACACCGGTACCCATACTCCGTCAGGGCATTGTAAAGAAGGTCACGATTCTTTTTGTAAACAGACACATCAGCAGTTTTCCCAAGGCAACGGGCAACCACCTGCTGGAACAGACTTGGTGCACAGACATATCCCAAAGCACGACCGGCTCCGCAAACTGCCGCATATACTTCTTTCCAATCCTTCGCTTTGTCCGATACTGCGATATAACCAATTCTCTCACCGGGCAGAGACAGGGATTTACTATAGGAATAGCACACAATCGTGTTGTCATAATAATTCATGAGGTAGGGCACCTTCACATCTCCATAAACCAGTTCACGATATGGCTCATCGGCAATCAGAAAGATTTCCTTCCCATATTCCTTCTGTTTTTTCTCTAAAATGTCACATACCTTTTTCAAACATTCCTCGGTAATCACCACACCCGATGGGTTATTCGGTGAGTTAAGAATTACCCCCTTAGTGTGAGGCGTAATCGCCTTCTCAAACAAATCACAGTCAATCTGGAAATCTTTCGGGTCACTTGGTACTACCACAAGCTTTGATCCGGTCATCTCCACAAACACACGATACTCCGGGAAAAAAGGTGAAAACGTAATAAATTCATCCTCCGGCTCTGCCAGTGCTTTCAGCGAAATCGTCAGGGAGGCGGCCGCCCCCACAGTTATGTAAAAATTATCGCCGGTGAGATTTGTTCCGTGCTGTTCATTCACATACTCCGCCAGTTTCTGACGCAAGCCGGCATCTCCCTGGGCAGACGTATAGCCGTGAAGTGCCACAGGGTCTCCCTTGGTTAAAAGTTCAACCGCAGCTTCCTTCACGCAATCCGGTGCCGGGACACTGGGATTGCCGATACTGAAATCAAATACATTTTCTGCACCAATCTCTGCCTTTCTCTTATTGCCATATTCGAACAAATCACGGATTACCGACCGGTTTGTCCCTAATTGTACCATTTTTTCTGATAACATATTATTTGCTCCTTTCAGCCAAAACTCTTAGGACATTGTACAACATTTTATGACACTTTGACAATGGGTACTGTAAAATTTCCGGTTAGCTCCACATAAATCCATGATTCAATGGCCCGCTTCCCCTTCCCAAATCCAGTCCGTCCGCCAGCGCACCAGAGATATATTGCTTGGCTTTTGTCACCGCGTCTGTCAAGCCGGCTCCTTTTGCCAGCTGGGCAGCAATGGCACTGGAAAGTGTACAGCCCGTACCATGTGTATTCGGGTTGTCGATGCGCTCTCCCCGAAGCCACTCTCCTCCTTTATCCGTATAAAGATAATCGTTGGCATCGTTAAGACTGTGTCCTCCTTTACAGAGAATTGCCACATGATACTTCTCATAGATCATAGCCGCCGCCTTCTCCATATCATCAGCTGTAGCAATCTTCTCTTCGAACAAAACTTCCGTTTCCGGTATATTTGGTGTCATCACGGTGGCCAGCGGAAACAGCTTGTCCTTCAAAACAGCAACCGCCTCTTCACTAATCAGGCGGGAACCACTGGTGGACACCATCACCGGGTCCACCACTACATTCTCCGCATGATACTGCTCTAATTTCTCCGCAATCACTTCAATCAACGCTCCTGAAGCTACCATGCCAATCTTCACCGCATCCGGACGTATATCTGTAAAAACAGCATCCAGCTGTTTCGCCAGGAAGTCCGGTGTCACTTCCATAATTCCGGTAACTCCCAGTGTATTCTGCGCTGTCAGTGCCGTAATGGCACTCATGGCATATACCCCATTTGCCATCATCGTTTTTATATCTGCCTGTATGCCGGCACCACCACTGCAGTCACTTCCGGCAATTGTCAATGCTGTCTGCACCAAATCCCTCCTTATTTATCCTTGTGATTTCCCATCTGAATAGCTGCCACAATATAACTGACCGTCAATACCAGCCAGATAATACTCACCATCGTTACCGGAAGCAGTCCAAAATTCCATATAAAGCTTCCCAACGAGCAGAAGCACCAGAGAATAATACAACATACTCCCACAGCACGATAAGATCTGTAAGCCGCCTTATAAATTTCCAGACGTTCCATCTCATCACAATTTTGTTCCCATTTTTTTGCAAAGTTAAAATCAAATATACTAACTTTTTTATTTGGATTCATCTTCTTTCCAAGATCAACTACCTTAAACTGCACAATCAGGCAGGAGACCATTGCAATAACGAAAGAAATCAGCATTGTAAAGTAGTTTGCCAAAGAAAAGCTTTCTGCCAGGGGAATGAGACACCCCATCACAAAGAAGCTACAAACCATGGCAATGGATGAAATCAGAAGAATATAGTTAAGCCTATTATCAATCTGATCCAGCACCACTTCATCCTCCTCCACGGCAGAACAGTAAGCCCGTTTACATTTTGTATACAAAATTCCAAATACAATCCATTCGATTACGAGAATCACAGGTATTGCATAGGGCAGTCCTATCCTTACCGCTCCATAAATCCCCTGTGCGATTACATCGGCCGGTTTCCCCTCCACAAAATTAGAAAAAAATCCAAATACGCCCCCTGCCAAACAGGAAATTATCATTATAATAATAAATTTTTTAAATGCTTTCTTGTCCTCTCTATTTTTCATGTTCTTCCTCCTCTTCCTCATAACGAAATATACTTTCTACATTTACATCAAAAACTTTTGCAATTTTCAACGCCAGCGTCACTGACGGTGAATAATCGCCCCGTTCAATCTGACTAATGGTCTGTCTGGAAACTCCTACCAAATTTCCCATCTCCTGCTGATTCACAGAAATTTTTGCACGATACTCCTTCAAATGATTATATAGTGGCATTGCTTTAGATATGTCCTCCTTTCCTTCTTTGACTATGATTTTTGTCAAATTGACAACTTTACTTGTCAATTTCTGGAATAGAGAATACCATATGACAACTATACTTGTCAAGTATAAAATTAAAACTTCCACTGGCGCATGATGTTTTCATAGTCAGACAGCCGTCTGGCCTTTTTAATTTTTTTCCACAATCGTTCTCCCTGCGGATAAAGTTCTGCCAGATACACCCAGATTTCCTTCATCTTAAACAACACCGGATTATCTGCCATACATTCCTGATAGGCTTCCTTTAATGCCCACATAAAGCCTGAGACTTCTTCCAGTCTGACAGGCTCCCCGGTCTGTATCTCATGCACCAGACCCGGATTACCAATCAATCCCCGGCCTATCATGATTCGGTCCACCGTAGGGAAACGCTCACAAAATCTCTCATAATCCTCAAAAGTACACAAATCACCATTGTAACAGACAGGATTTGTACTGTGTTCCAATGCGTACTCAAACACATCCCAATTGGGAATATTTTTGTAAAAATCATCCCTCACTCTCGGATGGATGGTCAACTCATGAATTGGATACTTGTTGTAAATCTTCAGTATCTCTGAAAACTCCTCCGGCTCATACCGTCCAATCCGCGTTTTGACAGACAGCGGGACAGGACAATTCTCATAAATGTCATACAAAAAGCGGTCCATGCCGTCCAAATCCGTAAGAAATCCAGAACCCCGGCCTTTGGACACAACGGTTCCGGAAGGACAGCCAAGATTCAGATTAATCTCCGTGTAACCGTATTCTGCCAGCCGCTCTGCCGTATACAAAAACTCATCACTGCGGTTACTGAGAATCTGTGGCACCACCGGGATGTCCCTGTTATGCTCCGGTATCACATCCTTTTTTGCACGACTCTTAAAATCCCGGTTGGATGTGGGGGACACAAAGGGCGTGAAATATTTATCCATACCGCCAAACCATTGATGATGCAGATTGCGGTAAATATAGGTGGTAATCCCCTCTAAAGGGGCAAAATAACAGTGTTTCATCAATCCGAAAACTCCTTCATATATTTGCGAAAATGCAATGGCAGCATCTGGCGCTGCAAATTCCGGTTCACGCGCTCCTTAATGGCTATGGTATCCACAAATACCTTCCAGAGTTTCTGCCACTCTTTTTCCTCTGCAGAATAATGGAGCATAAGTTCTTCCAAATCCGCCTCTGTCATTGCTGCATAGATGGTATGCTGGTTCACACCATGAATCAGCACCGTCCGATGCACCGTATCGGCAATCACCCATTTCTCACCGGAAAACCGGTCTTCAAAATGATCCGCCAAATAGGGCAACACCGCACTCTTTGGGTTTATTCTACCAAACAATACTCCATTTTCCAATTCCTCAAAGCGAAGAAATTCCTTAAAAGCATGAATCTCGTTCGTGATGTTGCGGTCAATCGCATACAAAGTCTGCATATGCGGTGCCGTCAGATGATTCATGACCCGCTCTCCCACCCGAAGCCCTTCCTGAATAAAATGATAAATCGCATCCGCTTTTTCCGGCTGCCAGGAACAGGCTGCCCGGTGTACAAAGTCATACGCTGCGTCCGATATATCACGGCAAATCGTCCGTGCCACTTTTACTGCCCGGTCATAATCCGTCTCCACCCGGTGGTATTCACAAAATAGTTCCCGGTTAAAATCATTTCCTTCAATCCTAATCTCATTATTCGCATGACCATACCGGTCCTCATAGGCTTTGTAAATGGCAGAGAAAATCCCCTCTGCACTGTCCTCACACAAATAAATATGTCTCTCCATCCCCTACCTCCAATCCGCCAGCGTCATCTGCTGATACGTCCTGCCACCGATAACCTCCGGCGGC
>JALENH010000270.1 GCA_022767895.1 Eubacterium sp. | reverse complement strand
GTTATGAACGCATGGATGAACAGCGAGGGCCATCGCGCGAATATTCTGAATTCGAATTTTAACCATATCGGAATTGGTTATTATCAGGATGAAAAGGGAGTAAAACACTGGGTACAGTTGTTTACGAACTAATACTAACGTACCGTCGCAAAATAGTACCGGCGAACAAAAAAGGACACTAAAACAGAGTGATACCGCATAAAATATAAGGAAATGGTGTGTGACGGAGTGATTATGGATATTTATGTGGTAAAAGAGGGGGATACGATAGATGCCATAGCGTCTGCTTATAGGACGACGCCGGAGGAAATATCGTATGCTAACCAGATTCCGTACCCGTACCGTCTGGCTGTAGGGCAGGCACTGCTACTGGAGTCAGGAACGTCCTTGAGGACGGGGCGCAGTGCGGTGGCGAATGGTTATGCATATCCGTATATCAGCCCATGGGTGTTGCGGCAGACGCTACCCTATCTTACAGGAATGTTTGTGTTTTCTTATGGGTTTACGGTGGAGGGAGAACTGCTTTCACCTGTGCCATCGGATGCATGGATGCTGGAGACAGCGGCAGAGTTTGGCAGAGATTCGATTCTTACCCTGACGCCTTTGGGACCGGATGGGCGGTTCAGCAACAATCTGATTCATGGGATGTTGGAAAATGAAGAGGGAAAAGAGCGGCTGATGGAAGAATTGCTGGCAGAGATGCGAAGAAGTTCTTTTTCCGGGGTGGATGTAGATTTTGAATATATTTTGGCGGAGGACAGAGATCTTTTTACCGGGTTTGTGGCAGAACTTACGAGAAGGATGAATGCAGAGGGATACCGCGTCAGTGTGGCGCTGGCACCCAAAACATCTGCCGACCAGCCGGGACTTTTATACGAGGGAAAGGACTACCGGGGGTTAGGTGAGGCCGCCAATGAGGTGCTTCTTATGACTTATGAATGGGGCTACAAATACGGCCCGCCCATGGCGGTGGCGCCCCTCAACAAAGTGCGCCAGGTGGTGGAATATGCCCTCACAGAAATACCACCGGAAAAAATCTTGTTAGGAGTTCCGAATTATGGCTATGACTGGATTCTTCCCTTTGTACGGGGAGAAAGCCAGGCGGTGACCATCGGGCATGTGGAGGCGGTACAGATTGCCATCAATAATGGGGTTCCGATTCAATACGACGAGACGGCACAGTCCCCCTTTTTTCTCTATGAAAGAGATGGTGTTATGCATGAGGTCTGGTTTGAGGATGTTCGGAGTCTGGAGCGAAAATACGACTTAATCCGTGAATTCGGGTTGCGTGGTATGGGTGTCTGGCAGATTATGAGACTGTTCCGTGCTATGTGGCTTTTGTATGAGGATGTGTTTGAGATTTCTTAAAAAAATAATCCACGAATCAGTTCGTCTTAAACTGGTTCGTGGATTTCTTTATATCAGGAATACGCTATTTTACGCCCCCGTTCCGGTATTCAACCGGAGTGATGTTGTAGATTTTTTTGAAGGTGCGGCTAAAATGTTCCACGCTGGGATATCCCACGGCGGCGGCAATGTTTTCCACTGTCATATTGCCGTTTTTCAGCAAAGTGCGCGCCTTTTTCATGCGAATATTGGTAATTTGCTCCACGAAAGTTTTTCCGGATTTTTCGTGGATAAATTTACTGATATAAGGTGCGCTGAGATGGAACTGCTCAGCCATGTCCTCCAGTGTTACTGTCTGGTAATTGGCTTGCATGAAATTAATCATGTTCATCAGCCGTTCATCCTTCACAGATTCGTTTTTTTTTACATCAGGCAATTTATTCACGCAGACACAAAGTGCATGGATGGATGCCTTGATAATATCTTCGTCGATACCAACACCCCAGTAAACCTCACCCTGGCAAGTGATGCTGACATAGGCAATGGCCTTGGAAGAGGAGCCCTGAGTGAGTGCGTGTTCTTCATAGGCAGACAGCTGATAACTGATGCCGAAAAACTGTTTGATGGTATTGCTGATGGCGTCCAGACGGCCATTGCCGTTAGCGTCCACGATGGTCTTCTTGTCACCGCAGGCAATCGTTGCCTCTGCCATGATGCCGTCCACCTGTTTGAAATGACACTCCGTAATCTGGAAATACGGCATTGGCGTAATGTAGTGATCTTCGAAAATCTCGTATACCCACTGCGGAGACAGTTCTTTGTGCTCCTCATCGGATACGTGTTTCATCAGATAGCCAACTTCCTCCCGCATGGCATCCGGCATGGAAATACCGAAATTCTGTTTCAGAATATAGTTGACCCCGCCTTTGCCGGACTGGCTGTTGATGCGGATAACATCGCCGTCATAGGTACGGCCCACATCTTTCGGGTCAACAGGCAGATAAGGCACGCTCCATATTTTCAAATTGTTGTCCTCGCGCCACTGCATTCCCTTGGCGATGGCGTCCTGATGGGAGCCGGAGAAAGCGGTAAATACCAAATCACCGGCGTATGGCTGACGCTCATAGACGTGCATCCGGGTAAAACGCTCGTAGTTGGCACGGATTTTCGGCATATTGGAGAAGTCCAGTTTCGGATCCACACCATGGGTAAACATATTCATGGCCAATGTGACAATGTCCACATTACCGGTGCGCTCGCCGTTGCCAAACAGAGTTCCCTCGATTCGCTCTGCCCCGGCTAAAATACCCAGCTCGGCAGTGGCAACGCCGGAGCCACGGTCGTTGTGAGGATGTAGACACAGAGTGACCGCATCGCGGTATTTCAAATGTTTGTTGATGTATTCCACCTGTGTGGCAAATACGTGAGGCATGGCATTTTCCACGGTGGCAGGGATGTTGATGATGGCTTTGTTGTCCGCTTTCGGTTGCCATACATCCAAAACGGCATTGCACACATCCACTGCGTAGTCGACTTCGGTTCCCGGGAAACTTTCCGGGCTGTACTGGAAGGAGAAATTGCCTTCCGTCTCGTCTGCCAGCTTTTTCAACAGAATCGCACCGTCGATGGCGATTTGTTTAATTTCTTCTTTGCTTTTCTTAAATACCTGTTCCCGCTGTGCCACGGAAGTGGAGTTGTACAGATGAATCACCGCGTGGGGAGCACCCTTCACGGCCTCAAAGGTTTTCTTGATAATGTGCTCTCTTGCCTGGGTCAATACTTGTACGGTGACATCCTGCGGAATCATGTCACGCTCAATCAGAGCACGCATAAAGTCGTATTCTGTCTCGGAGGCAGCAGGAAAGCCGACCTCAATTTCCTTGAAACCAATCTCTACTAACATCTGGAAAAATTCCAGTTTTTCGTCCAGGCTCATGGGCTCAATCAGTGCCTGGTTCCCATCCCGTAAATCGACGGAGCACCAGATGGGTGCCTTGTCGATGGCGTCTTTTTTTACCCAGTCATAGGTACATTCCGGCGGCATAAAATATGCCTTCTCGTACTTGTCAAAATTTTTCATGTTGATTCCTCCATTCATTTTGTGGTTTGTTGATGCTTCGCCAAAGGTGGACTTCCCAACAGAAGGAAAAGAAAAGTCCTTCGTCTCACAACCTCAGGCTGTAGAGACGAAAGACCTGAAATCTCTCGCGGTACCACTCTACTTCGTGCAAATGCACGCTCTCATCAGCACAAACATGCTTTCCCATGATAACGGTGGGGGACCCGGTGAACTCTACTGTCAGTTCAAGTACACAGCTCAGAGGCGAGTTCGCTGTATTCCTTTTACTGCCTCGCACCACACGGCAGCTCTCTGGAAAAAGTAGGACAGTTACTATTCCTCGTCTTCGCTTTGTTGTTTTATCATATCATAGAAATGTGGATTTGGAAATGATTAAATTTAATCAGTTTTGTTGATTTATTTTGTTGTGTCTGTGGAACTTATTTTTCAAAGATTCTCTAAAAATCTCCTTGACACATCACATGTAATCATATATAATCTACTTACATTTCTAGGAAAGCAATGGTCCAAACATAGTATCAATCGTCTAATTTAGTTCAATAAAAAAACTCTTGCTTTATTCCAAAGAAACGATAGATGAAAAAACGGGCAGGAGTTGACCGTATGAAGTGTTTCTCTTGTCTCACCGTGGAATTCATTCCACAGAAAAGGAGGAAGTATGGACAAAACACTTTTTCAGAATTTACCCCAGAAGATGAATCTTATCAGCGATCTTTTTTCGCGGGTCGTATTCAGCGACCGGGATGCTTGTCAAGATTTGGTGCGGATTATTTTGGGTGAGGGATTTACCGTAATCGGAGTGACACCACAGTACGACATATCCAATCTACAGTTTCGCAGTGTTGTACTGGATATTGTAGCTGAAACAGAAAACAAGGAACCCATTCATGTGGAGTTCCAGATTGAGAACGACGACGACCATCTGCGGCGTGTCCGGTATTGTAACGGAAGTATGGACACCCACATTTTGAAGAAGGGGCAGAAATTCCGGGAATTACCGGACATATATCATATTTTTATAACCATGAGTGATTTTATCGGAGGCGGTCGGACTATCTATGAGGTATTTCGGTCGGTACGTGAGCCGGATGGGCAACTAACCTCCCGGTATCCCGTGGGCAATGGCGTCCATGAAATATATATCAATCTGGAAATTTCCCTCGGGGATGACAGTGAGCTGGATCATTTGCTCCGTTACATAAAGGAAACCACAACTGAAAACGAGGATGCTCGTTTTCCACACATTATAAGCAGCGTAAACGCCTGCAGAAAGGATGGAAGCCATATGAAATATTACAGTTCACATGAATTTTTTGAAGAAGGCAGAAAAGAGGGCAGAAAAGAGGGAGAAAATCAGAAACAAAACTCCATTATCCGTAAAATGCTCGCCATGAATCAGTCACTGGAATTTATCAGTCAGTGTACAGATCAGTCTGTCGACTATATTAGACAGTTAGCCAATGAAATGCCCATGACAGTTCATGAGGATAATGGGTATAAGGTGGATGAAGAATGAATTTTAAGTGCTTCAAAATCCGCCCTCTTTCACATGGAAGGGGGCTCACCGTGGACACATTCCACAGAAAAGGAGGAAGTATGGACAAAACACTTTTTCAGGATTTACCCCAGAAGATGAATCTCATTAGTGACCTTTTTTCACGTGTCGTATTCAGCGACCGGAATGCCTGTCAGGATCTGGTG
>JALENH010000185.1 GCA_022767895.1 Eubacterium sp. | reverse complement strand
ACCTTCGCTAAAACCTACTTTACATACATTGCTCTGTTCCATCTGAAATACGGTATTTTCAGATGTCTATTAAAGTTACCCTTTTTTACAATTTTATTTTTTTATCAAAAATCTCTTGACTATTTATAGTTTGACACCTTTGCGCGTTTGTCAGCGAAAGCGGCGCAAGAGGTCTGGGAGACCTCTGTTATGCGCGGACCGAAGTGGAACGTAGAACGCACGAGATGCAAACTTTTCTTCGTGAATTACGGAAACTGAAAAAATGCCAACGAACACTTGACACAAACCCTAAAAATTTCTATGTTGCACCCATTACTACTTTCCTATATAATAAAGAATAAATAAGTGTAGAGGAGGAAAAAATGAATTACTTAAAAAAAATCGAAAAAAAAAGAGCGCTGGCTCTCGGTGCGTTCTTTTTGTTTTGCTTTATTGCCTACTATCTTTGCAATAAACATGAATTCAACTTTTACAACAACTATTCCTATTTCGCGGACGCCCTGCTTAAAGGTCATCTACACGTTGACGGGATGCCGGAGCATCTGGAATCTGTCTCTTTCATGGGGCACAAATACATGCACTTCGCACCCGGAGTTTCCCTTTTGTGCCTTCCGTTCGTTGCCATCTGGGGAATCGATGGTTTCAACTGCATTTACCTTGCCATGTTTTTAGGTGCCTGCAACTCCGTACTTGCTGTAGGTGTACTAAAAAATATGGGAATCGGAAAAGCAGAAAAAGACCGGATTTGGCTTGCCGCCATGCTGACTCTTGGCACGGTTCACTTTTTCTGCGCAGCCACAGGCAGCTCCTGGTTCCTGGGTCATGTTGCCACATTGTTTTTCCTGCTGTTAGCATTTTACTTTCTTACGAAACAGGGAAAAACCTTGAAGATGAACTATCTTTTCCTATTTTTATCCGGTTTATTCTTTGGCCTTGCTGTTACTTGTCGTATGACGGCACTACTGGGGGGATTTTTCTTCCTCGGATGGATTTGGTTTAAAAAAGAGGGAACTAGGAATGAGAAGTTCAAGATGATTGCCTTTTTTGCCCTTGGTGCGTTCATTTTCGGTTCCATGTATATGCTTTACAATTATGTGCGCTATGGATCCATCATGGATCAGGGCTATACATTAACTTACTTAAAGGATTATCACCGGGAAGCCTATGATGCGATTCAGGCCGCACCGGCAAGTGAACAGCAAGCGTTACTTGCTGAATACAAAGCCGAGTTTGGCGGACCATTACAGCTTAAGTTTATTGGATACAATTTGTACTCCATCCTGTTTATGGCTCCCGAGTGGCAGGGAACTTTCCCATACTTAGTTCCTGCCGTAACCGGTGTCTCGATTACTTTTACATCTCCGCTTCTGTATTGGGCAGTTACCGCCGATGTCAAGAAAAAGATGACCTGGTGTTTGTGGCTATCCGTGCTTTTGACCGCCATTCCATTTTTGATGAATTACGGGAATGGCATGGCACAGTTCGGAATGCGGTATTCGCTCGACTTTACTCCGTATTTATGGCTGCTGATGTGTTATGGTCTTACAAAAAAAGACTCCCTCAAACTCTGGACAAAAGTCTTGATTGTGCTTTGTTTCGTCGTTGAAATATGGGGAACATTGTACTGGGTAGCGTATTATTAAAATCAACTCCAGCGAAGAAATGGGACTGACGCACAAAAAACGTCAGTCCCATTTTCTATTTTCAGTTAGAACATCAATCAAATTTTATAAATAACAAATTTGCGAATTATGAAATTCCAGAAAAAAACCACCCCTGTTGCAATGATTTTTGCAAGCATTTCCGGAGCACTTGGGAGACCAAGCATACCAAGACAATCAATAGCAAACCACATAATCAACCAGTTTAGCAATAACCCGATAACACTTGTCGCATATATTTTCCCAAGTTCTTTCCATATATTCTGCTTCTCATGGAACAACAAAACTTTTCCGAATAACCAATTGGCAAATGTTGAAATGATATAGGCAATGGTAACAGATATGAGATAATGCATAATCTGCAAGTAATCCAGCGCATAAAAAGCACCCCACTCAACAACAGTGGCCAATGCCCCTACAACCAAATACACAAAAAACTGCTTGATGCTTTCTCCTGTTGCTAACTGCTTTATTTTCTCGTTCATGCTTCCGTACTCTTTTCCTCGTGATATTCTTTTTCCGTATTCACATTCCAAATATTCGACTTGTCGGTTCTGCCGGTCAATATGTTATCAACCGCCTCAAAGGAGGTAACCATGGAGTGGTCAATATTATTATATCTGTGCTGGCCATTTCTTCCCACACAATACAAGTTTGGAATGGTGTTAATGAAATCAACCAGGGAGTCAATTTCATCGTATGTGTCGAAATAAGCGGGATACGCTTTTTTCACTTTCTCCATATGAGTATCCAGCACCGCCGAAGAATCTTCAATCAGTCCCAGTTTAATCATTTCCTCAATGGCAAGTTTGGAAAATTCTTCTTCCGTCATATTCCAATACTCATCGCCTTCATTCACAAAGTACTCGAGGCCAATCCACACCGTATTTTCAAGGTCTTTCACCATATAAGGAGACCAGTTATTATAGACTTGGAAACGTCCTAAACGAACGTTGCGGTCCTGCACATAAACCCAGCAGTCCGGCACAATATTTCCCACGGTTTTGAGATCTGTTTTATTTTCAAGATTCAGTTTATTCACAAGTACGCCCAAGGTCATATAATCACGATAAGGAAGTCCTTTGGCAATACGAACAGACTCTTCCGGAACATCATTCATCCCCAGCACAAGGTCCTTCAATGGCATGGATGAAATTACATAATCCCCATCTACTTTAATGGTCTCACCATCTTTTTCATAGCTTAACCCGGTCAGTTTACCCTCTTCATTTTTATGAATGGCAACAACCTTTGACTCCATAAGGATCGTTCCGCCAAGCTTTTTCACTTCGTCTGCTGTCACTTCCCATAACTGACCCGGTCCCAATTTGGGATATTGAAACTCTTCAATCAAAGATGTTTCCACCTGTCTGTTTTTCTTTTTAAAAATTTTAGCAAAAACGTCTTTTATAACAGCGATGATGGATAGTCCTTTTACACGCTGGGCTCCCCAGGCGGCATCAATTTGCTTGGGATGTCTTCCCCACAAATTTTCTGTATAATATTCAAAAAACATGCCATATAATTTGCGCCCAAAGCGGTTGATATAAAAATTCTCCAAATTGTCTTCCGGACGTTTATGTATCACACTGGCCAAATAGGAAAACCCTACTTTAATGGTATTTATAAATCCCATATTCCGAAAAGTCTGCAGCTTCAACGAGATTGGATAATCATAAAATTTAGAATTAAATAAAATACGAGAAACCCGATGGCGTACCAGCATGACCCGATCCTGGCTTTCCGGATCCGGCCCCTTTTCCGTCAAAGGGATTTCTCTCTCTAATGCCAGATCATCCTTTGAAGGTGCGCCCTGCATGGGAAGCATCGCTCTCCACCACTCATTGACGCGGGCATCTTTGGAAAAGAAACGATGCCCTCCCATATCCATTCGATTTCCTTTATATTCAACCGTCTTGGAAATACCTCCGATACAATTGCTTTCTTCCAAAACAATAACTTCGATATCCTTTGACTGCTTTAACAGCTCGTAAGCCGCTGTCAAACCTGCCGGCCCTGCTCCTATTATGAGTGCTTTTTTCATTTGGTAAACCCCTTTCCAGTTCTCTTAACTCCAACTATCTTATATCATACCATTTATCGGCAGTAATTCCAACCCTAATTTCTAATGGACCATCAAATCACCAGTCACTCCAACATACCGAGATATTCATCCAGCCGTTGCTCTTCCAGCGAAGCTATCATCCCGGCAAAAGGTTGTAAATCTCCGTCTACAGCATAGGTTTCCAAAGCCTCGCCTTTTTATGGTTGATTACTTCGTAAATCTCGCGGAGTTCTTTCCCGCCAACAGAAATGCCATCTTCCAAAACAGCTTTCGTCTGTATCAAACTCAATGTATTGCCCTCAATAGCGGTAGAATTGTGAGCGTACTCCACCTCGAAACTTTGCTCAAAACTTTCCAACGCCTCTTTGGGAAAATGTTTCCACATCTCTTCCAGTCGTTCCTTTTTCCGGCACAATATATCGTAGTTCATTTCGTTTCACCTCAATTCCTGGATTTAGTGTAACACACATTATTTGAAAATGCTATAATTGCCCTCTGCAATCCTCTCAATCTTTCTATCATTGCGGTTTATGCGATACAATTCATCACTCCACTCATCCGTCGCTTCTTCTTCTCCGTCCTCAAGCATTTCCCATTCCCTTGTGTACTTTTTCACATAAAGCCACTCTCCTGCAGCATAAATGCTCTCTGCCTGCAAATCCGACAGCCTTTCAGACTGATTTCCTCTCCATTTCCTATGATATACCATTTTATTCTCAGAAACAAAGTAAACACCTTCCCCTGTAAATGATGTATCGCAAATTTCCCTACTGCCAAGTTTAAGAATTTCCGTTGTTTTTCCATCCAGGGTCATCCTTCCAGCAAAGGACTTTTTATCATAATAATAACTAAAATAAATATACTGTTTTGTTATCCCTTGAAAAAAAGCAACACCTCTTCCTTTTTGCAAGTTGCCATTGTCATATAATTTCATCTGACTCTGTAGCGATTTTTTTCTATTTCCCTGCCAGTCAATCACTGTAATCTCTATCTCTCCACTGGCATCAACATCCATAATACATATCCCATCCATTTCTTCTGAACCGAAGATACTCATATCTTCAACATCCGAATCCGCTTCAAATTGAATGGGCGGCATAATTTCTCCCTGCATGGACTGCCTTTCAATTTTATTCGAATCTCTTTCGCATACAAAAAGGAAATTCTCATGCAAAATGAGTGAATTAATCTCCCTTTTGGCATACACATCACATAAAATTTTGACATCGTTGTTGGGTCCCACTATTTTACCAAGCTGAAGCGTCCCTGTCTTGTTTCTCAGCAAAAAATAGTACTGTGAATCACAAACCACAAACCCGCGTAAATGTTCTTCATTCTGAAGATGAAAAGACAAAATTTCCTCACTTCCATCCCGATACAGAATATAGCCACCTTTAACCTTTTTTCGTAAATAATAAAAATGATTGTCGGAAACTTGCGCGTACTGTGTTGGATACTCAAATAAAAACATTTGCGCATTTATATCTTTATTCTCCATTGAAATTGTTCTTTCATCCAATGACATATAATATGTAAACGCTCCAAAATAAGGCGTAGTGATTTCTTCCCCCATGTGTGCTAAACTTTCTGAAAACTAATTTTTAGGAGGGACACATGAATGAACGAAGAAAAAATAACCATATGGGAAG
>JALENH010000174.1 GCA_022767895.1 Eubacterium sp. | reverse complement strand
TGTGTGTATCAGCACGCGCACAAAAGGGGAAAAAGTTTTCATCTCCGTGAAAGATTCCGGCATCGGCATTCCAAAAGATGATCTCGGACTGATTTGGGACCGTTTTTATAAAACCGATCTCTCCCGGGGAAAGGATAAACTGGGTTCCGGCCTTGGTCTTTCCATTTCCAAGGAAATTATAAACGCCCACCGGCAGACAATCAATGTTGTCAGCACAGTAGGCGTTGGTTCCGAATTCGTTTTCACACTATCAAAGGCACAATAATCTATTCAGCGGATGGAGTGGCAGTTGGTTCTATCATTGACTGCACTTCATCACTATCCACATGTAGCTCCGTGATTACCACGGAGTCATTTTTTATCCGGCACACAAGGGAATGGGTATTATCTCCCAAGGTAATGGACTTTGTATTGCTCTTAATATTATTGGCATCATAGGCAACAACGGCATCCACCCAGGTACTGGTGAAAATCAGCGAAGAGTCCAAAGCCTGAAACTCTTTCGCACTGTTGACCGTGACATCCAAAGATTTGATAGTAAGTGGAAATCTGATATAGGAAGAAAGTTTTTTCAAGCTTCCTTCCGCCACAGCATACTGAATATCCTGTACAGCCTGTCGGTACGCTTCCAGCGTCGCCTCCTCATCGGATGTTTCTCCCTCTTCACTATCACTATCCACATCGGAAGAACTGTCACCATCTTCCTCTCCCTCTTCCTCTTCCTCTGTCTCGTCCTGTCCGGCGTCCAGAGAAATCCGAATCACACTGAGAACACCACTCAGCATACTCTCCGTATCTTCTCCATCCCATTCCTTTATTAGAAGGGTAAAATGAATATTCTGCTTCACGAAATAGAACAAACACTCATCATCCTTATTTCTATAACTGCGAACCTGAACGCCATTGACAGTCAGAGCCTCCTCTTCTTTATATCCTTTCAGTACGCCGGACGGGCAGCCATCCTGACCGGCATATCCAACAATCCGTTGTTTTTCCAACTCCGGAAGTTCATCGTAAACAAAGCTGAAAGATTCGTAATCATCTACTATTTTGTAAGCAACCTTTCTTGCCGGATCCTCGATGGTTACCCGGAATCCATACATGGCGTATATTTTTTTCAAAATATCCCTGCGCTCTTTATCGCCGGATTCTTTCTCATTGCCTTTCCAGCCCACCGCATTGCTGTTCATCTTCTTTTTATCTCTCAGTTCATCCTCTTTGTCAGCGAAAGCCGCATCTGTTCTCTCTTTCGTCCCAGACACCAGCTTCTTCGCCTTCTCCGGACTGCAGGCTTTACTCATCTTCACGGCAAAGGTACAGGACTCCTGCTGCCAGGTCATACCATCACATTCCTCATCACCGTACATGGTCACCTCGGATTCTCCCACTTTTTCTTTCGTCAGTTCCTTTTCCTCATCAAACTGCCCGATTACTGCAGAAGCATTCTCTTCCTCTTTGTACTCTAAAAGAATCTTATCATCCTGCTTTTTATTCTTATAAGTAATCTTGACATGCTTTTGTTTCTTTGCCACTTCCACTTTTTTCACTTTGTATGACTTGGAAACATTGCTCAGGGTGTAAGTCCGGCAGTCTGTCTCTTTCGAAATATCTTCTACCGAATCCAGCTCCTCCCAGATTTCCTCCTCATTTCCTGCCAAAATAATATCATCTTCCGGCATTTTTCCATCCTGCCCCGCAAAAAAGTTGCTGCGGATGACCAATGCACCCACAAGCAGCACAACGGCCGCAGCCGCTACGGTTCCCATTCGACGAGCGGAGAAACGTGGTCTTTTCCTTGCAAAAGTGTCCATGGAAACCACGTGATCTGTGGATTCTTCGTATGCTTTTTTTACATTCGCCAGGATTCTCTCTTTATCACTGTCACTCAAAGAAATCTTTTCCATTGCATCCTTATACTCTTTCTGCATGACCATCATCTCCTTTCATCTTATTCTCTCTCGCAATCATATTCGCAAGTTTCTCCCGCCCTCGTTTCAAAAGAGACCGTATGGTGGCCTCCTTCTTTTCCAGAATATCCGCAATTTCCTTGATGGAATACTCTTCATAATAATACAAATGGATGACACTCCGGTATTTGTCCGGCAACGCCATCACTTTCTGCAAGGTTTCGTCCTCCTCCTGTGGTACTGATTTCTCATCCACCACATCATATCCCTCCGGGATGGCCGCCTCCCGCTGCCGGCTGGCCGACTTCAACCTGTCCTTGCACAAATTCGCCGCCACACGCAGAAGCCACGCCTTCACATGCTCTTCTTCCTCAAAACTCTTTGCTGACTGCATAAATCGAATCAGCACATCCTGAACAATATCCTCCGCATCCTCTCTGCTTTTCAAGTAGGAATACGCCAACCGCAATATATCATTGCCGAATAAGTCCAGGGCTTTCTCCACCGCGTCCGATGGATTGGCTGCCACATCAATCATGATTATTTTCCCCTTTCTATCTATAACACGAATGAAAAATGAAAAAAGTTGCAAAAAAAGAGAACTTTTTTCATTTTATTGAAAAAAAGCCCTCTCCATCTGTTTTCCATTCCCGAACTATATCGTCCCATCTTTCCAATGTGAATGATGCAAATGTCCGACTGTATTCAAATCCTGAAAACCCTGCTGACGAAGTGCCTCATATAATACAATAGCTACCGAATTGCCCAAATTAAGAGAACGAATGTCACCAAACATGGGAATCCGTATCGTCTCCTCTTCGTGTTCTACTAAAATTTCCTCAGGTATCCCGGCACTTTCCTTACCAAACATGATGTAACTGTCCCCTTCAAAAGAGACCTCGCTGTAAATATGCTTTGCCTTTGTGGTCGCCATGTAAATTTTGGCTCCCGGATTCCGGTCCAGAAAATCTCCATAGCTATCGTATACTGTATAATCCAGTTTGTCCCAATAATCGAGCCCCGCCCGTCTTACCTGCTTTTCGTTGATCTGAAACCCCATGGGCTCAATCAGATGAAGCCTGGCTCCCGCCGCCACACAGGTTCTTCCAATATTACCTGTGTTGGCAGGTATCTCCGGTTCCAATAAAACAATATTTAACATATCAATCTTCCTGTCTCAGGGCAAG
>JALENH010000137.1 GCA_022767895.1 Eubacterium sp. | reverse complement strand
ATGCAGGAGGAAAATTGCTCAGCGGTGATTTTCTGGTTTTCCAATAAATATTGACCAAAAAACTGACTAAACATAAAAATCTCCTTTCAATTATTGTAAAATTATTATACAATAGAACGCAGAAAAGTTCAATGAAGAAATATTAAGATATGAAAGGAAGTGTAATATAAAATGGCAGGTTCCGTACTGGGAGAAGTTTTTCGCATATCAACATGGGGAGAATCTCATGGCAAAGGCCTGGGAGTAGTGGTAGATGGTTGCCCGGCGGGGATTCCTCTGTGTGAGGAGGATATCCAGACTTATTTGGACCGGCGTAAGCCCGGTGAGACGAAATATTCCACCCCTCGCAAAGAAGGGGATGAAGTGACGATTTTGTCTGGTGTGTTTGAGGGATACACTACAGGAACCCCCATTTCAATGATGGTACTGAATACTTCCCAGAAATCCGGAGATTACTCGAATATTGCGGAGGTTTACCGTCCGGGGCATGCTGATTATACCTTTGATGCCAAGTATGGTTTTCGGGATTACCGGGGAGGGGGACGCTCCTCGGGACGTGAGACCATAGGCCGTGTGGCGGCAGGAGCCATTGCTATGAAAATCTTGCAGGAACTGGGAATAACAATTCGGGCGTATACAAAGCAAATTGGCCCTTATGTGTGCCGGGAGGAAGCATTATCGCTGGAAAACATCGAGAAAAGTCCGCTCCGTATGCCGGATTTGAAGTTGTCTGCACAGGCAGAAGATTATCTGGCGGAAAAAATGAAGGATCATGATTCGGTGGGTGGCATGATTGAATGTGTCATCAGCGGTATGCCGGCAGGAATCGGCGAACCGGTATTTGGAAAACTGGATGCGGCACTTGCGGGAAGTATCTTTTCCATCGGAGCAGTCAAAGGTGTTGAAATTGGAGCTGGTTTTGCGGTGGCAGAGAAGTGTGGCTCGGAAAATAACGATGGTTTTTATATGGATGCGGAAGGCAAGGTAAAAAAGCATACCAATTTTGCAGGTGGGATTTTAGGAGGCATGAGCGATGGCGATGATATTGTGATTCGTGCTGCGTTTAAGCCGACTCCTTCTATCTTTCAGCCACAGGATACGGTGAATCGTCATGGGGAGGATGTGGAAATCCAGATAAAGGGACGTCATGATCCGGTGATTATGCCACGGGCCGTTGTCGTAGTAGAGTCCATGGCTGCTGTGACGATTGTAGACCGGTTATTTGTGGGGATGACATCAAGAATTGACAAAATTCGTGATTTTTACAGATAATAGAAGGCTTTCCAACTTTTTCTGCATATAATAAAAGAAAGAGGATGTGCGTGGAGAGGTTTAATGGAAGAGGACACAAGGATTGTTGTGGATGATACAACAATTTACGAGGTGGATCTGAATTGTTATCATTGCCTGTCTGAACAGGAACGGCAAAAGTATTTCCCACGTGCTGTCTGGGAGAGAGAGAACCGGGAGGGAAAACTGTCAGGCAGGAGGGGACCACAAACAAGAAGATGAGGCGGAATCAAACCCGCCTCATCTTTTTTACATTGGTTAATTTGCGAAGATGCAAATTAGCATCCACAGCCGCCGAATCCGCCAAATCCGTTGTTGCCGCCACAGCAGCAGAGAATCAGCAGAATCCAGATGATGCAGCTGCAGTCACCCATGCCACCTCCGAAGTTGTTGCCACAGCCTCCGCAGCAGAGCAGCAAGAGGATGATAATCCAGCAGCAGGAAGAGCCGCAGCCGTCGTTACAGGAGCAGCCTCCGCCACAGTTTGTTGCTGACAAATCGCTCATAGGTTTGCCTCCTAATTTTCATTTACACTGTTATCCTATGCGGGGTAGCTTGGTCGGTTTCCACAAAATATTGAGAAAATGAAGGAAATATTTTATTTGCATATAGAGAGAGAATATACTATAATTAAGACGTTTCATAGAACATGGTTTTATGTTCTGCTATACAGGGAGAAAACTGAATTGTTGAGAGGTATTTGAGGAAATGAAACAGTTACGATGGATGGGGTTGGCAGTATGTCTTATGCTTGGGCTGTGTGCCTGTGCATTTGGCGGCCAGGTGGAGGAGACACCGGGGAAGGATGAACCGAAGGTGACGGAAGCGGTAGCGACAGCGACTGCTACGCCTTTGATTTCTGAAGACGATGCATTTTCCGAAGCGGAAGATATGGTGAAAAAAATGACACTGGAGCAGAAAATCGGGCAGATGTTCCTGGTAGATCTGACTCAGTTGGATGGACAACCTTCATTAGATGGAACTGCTTACAAGGCGACCGAAAATATGAAGGAAGCCATTCAAAGATATAGCGTTGGCGGGGTTTATCTTACGAAGGAAAATATAAAAAATATCAAGCAGACCCAGAAACTTACCAATGACCTGCAAAGCAGTTCTGTATCGGGAAGTGCTTTGTATATAGCAGCAGAGGAGGATGGGGGCGGAGCCAATTCCATCTCATCCAAAGTAGATGATTTGAAGGAAACCGGCTATGTGACGCCTCAGGAGATGGGACAGAACATGACTTCCCAGCAACTCTATGAGTCCGGCAAGACAATTGCCGGGGAGTTGACTGATTTGGGAGTGAATCTGAATCTGGCTCCGGTGGCAGATATCGGAAGTGAAGAAAATCCGTTGTATGCGGTGCGCTGTCTGGGAACAGAGGCGGAAACGGTATCGAATTTGCTGAAGGATTTTGTGTCCGGTATGAGAGAAGGCGGTCTGGGAGTGACTTTAAGGAGTTTCCCGGGAATCGGCAATGTATCCGGCGATGTGACAGAGGCAATTTTAGAAAATACAGATAGTCTTATGACGTTGAGAGATAATAACTTTCTTCCTTATACGAGTGGAATAGAGGCAGGGGCGGATTGTGTCATGGTGAGCAATGTTGCGTTCCCCAGAATAACGGTGAAGAAAATTCCGGCTTTTATGTCACAGGATATTGTGACCAAGCTTCTTCGGGAAGAATTGAAGTTTGAGGGGATTATCATGACGAGTCCCATGAATGATAACGTAATTGGAAATAATTATACCTATGAATTTGCTGCTGTTGAGGCAGTAAAGGCAGGGTGCGATATGATTGTTCTTCCGGGGAATTTCAAAGAGTGCTATGATGCTTTAGTTACAGCAGTAAAAGAAGGCAGAATTGATGAAAAAGTGATCAACACATCGGTGCGGAGAATCTTGCAGAATAAGCTTCAGAGAGGCATCCTTGTGTTAGAATAAATAACTATAAGCAACAGGAAAGGACTTGCAATGAAATCACAAGTAGATGAATGGTATTCGGATGGACTGCATGAAGAGTGTGGCGTGTTTGGTGTTTACGACCTGGATGGAGGCGATGTAGCTTCCACGATTTATTACGGATTGTTTGCGTTGCAGCACCGTGGACAGGAAAGCTGCGGGATTGCCGTCAGCGACACGGAGGGACCGAAAGGAAAGGTTTTGTCGGCCAAGGGGATGGGCCTGGTCAACGAGGTTTTTGATTCAGAGAAACTGGAGAAACTCAAGGGTAATATCGGTGTCGGACATGTTCGTTATTCCACGGCGGGAGCCAGTAACGGGCAGAATGTACAGCCGCTGGTTCTGAATTATGTCAAAGGAATTCTCATGCTTGCCCACAACGGTAATCTTGTGAATGCGCCGGAACTGCGCAGGGAACTGGAGTACAGTGGTGCGATTTTCCAGACGACTATCGATACCGAAGTGATTGCGTATCATATCGCCAGAGAACGGTTGAATACCGGGACGGTAGAGGATGCTGTGAAAAATGCCATGAAAAAGCTGAAGGGTGCATATTCGCTTGTGATTTCCAGTCCCCGGAAATTGATTGGTGCGAGAGATCCTTTTGGATTCCGTCCGCTGGTGATTGGAAAAAGAGACAACAGTTACATTCTTGCCAGTGAGACATGTGCCTTGGATGCAGTAGGGGCAGAGTTTGTGCGGGATGTAAAACCGGGTGAAATCGTGATGTTAGATAAAAACGGAATTTCTTCCGACGAGAGTATGTGTACCGTAAAACCTGCTAAATGTATTTTTGAGTATATTTATTTTGCAAGACCGGACAGCTATGTGGATGGTGTCAGTGTTTACAATTCCCGGATTATGGCAGGAAAAATTTTGGCACAGATGCATCCGGTGGATGCGGATATTGTTATCGGGGTTCCGGATTCCGGGAATGCAGCGGCCATGGGATTTGCCCTGCAGGCGGGGATTCCTTATGGCGTCGGTTTTGTAAAGAACAGCTATGTGGGAAGAACTTTTATTAAGCCCAAACAGTCTTCCCGGGAATCCAGTGTGAATATTAAATTGAATGCTTTGAAAGAGGTTGTCAAGGGCAAGCGAGTTGTCATGGTAGATGATTCGATTGTCCGGGGAACGACCAGTGGACACATCGTGCAGATGTTAAAAGATGCCGGTGCAACGGAAGTCCACGTGCGGATTAGCTCACCGCCATTTTTGTATCCGTGTTATTTTGGAACGGATGTACCGAGCTGTGACCAGCTGATTGCCCACGATCATACGGTGACACAGATTTGTGAACTGATTGGGGCAGATTCGTTAGGATATCTTGATGGAGAGAGACTGCCGGAACTGATTGAAGGAGATACAGGTTACTGTGATGCCTGCTTCTCCGGGAACTATCCGGTGGAACCGCCGGAAGAAGATATAAGAGGGGACTACGAACGATAAAAAGGGAGGGTTCTCACAGTGGTAAGGCGATGTTATTGCATTGCCAATCATATTACAGGAAAGGAAGGTTGCTATGAAAAAAATGAGAAAATCACTGATTGCTGTAGTCGTTATGTTGTGTCTGGTGATTGCAGCCCAGGCAGGAGGAGCGGAGACATCTTCGGCAAAGACGGTTAAGAAAATTACCGTTGCCAAAATCAAGGGGACTACACTTTCCTATCATAAGGCAGTCAATAATATAACAATTATGGAAGACCCGCAGTGGGAAAACATCGTTGGCTATGGAAAAAAGAAAACAATTAAAATGACGAAAGATACAAAATTTTATCTGTTAAATATTGAAACGATGAAACCGTACAAAGTTACGAAAAAGAAATTTATAAAGAATATGTATAAGTATGAGAAAAGCACAGAAAACGGAGTGACTTATTATTGGGGAACCTACTGTAAAATGACAGTAAAGAATGGCAAATGTGTCAAGCTGGTGCAAGGGTTTCAGTCCTAATCGGTGTTTTTTGAGATAAGAGGAAAAGAGAAGTAGAGAAAGGAAATAAACTTATGAGTACAGAAAAATATGTAAGTCCGTTATCGGAGCGTTATGCCAGCAAGGAGATGCAGTTCATTTTTTCTCCGGATATGAAATTCCAGACATGGAGAAAACTGTGGATTGCCCTGGCAGAGACAGAGCAGGAACTGGGATTGAAGGATGCGGACGGGAATCCCCGCATCACGGATGAACAGATTGCGGAGTTGAAAGCCCATGTCACAGACATCAATTATGATGTGGCAAAAGCCAGAGAAAAGGAAGTTCGTCACGATGTAATGAGCCATGTATATGCCTATGGTCAACAATGTCCGAAGGCTGCCGGCATCATTCATCTGGGAGCCACCTCCTGTTATGTGGGGGACAATACGGATGTTATCATCATGACAGAAGCCCTGAAGCTGGTAAAGAAA
>JALENH010000132.1 GCA_022767895.1 Eubacterium sp. | reverse complement strand
TAATACTTTGTTTTCCCTTGAGAAGAATAAGTCTTTATAAAGTAATGGACTATTTTGATAAGTGGGAACCGGCATATGCTTTAGTAGCAGTGTTGAGTCTCATGATTGTTTCTCCGCTTGTAATATTGAGAGTTATAAAGAAATTGGAAGTGACTGAGTATGTATATATTACGTCATGCGTTATTGCTATGTGGCTATTACTTTCGAAAATTCAAAAGTATAGTGTGGAAAATCGTATTCGTAAAAAGTATTTGGAAAGCTTTTCCGACATTATTACCCAAATTCGCCGACGTCAGCATAAAGTAAAGAATCAATTTAACACTGCATTTGGTTTGTATCGTTTGTATGACAATTACGACGAACTTGTGGAAAAGCAGAAGGAATATTTGGGAAGGTTGTGGGACTATGAGTTACCTACGGATGCTATAATTCTGGAAGATCCTATAATTGTAGCTTTGTTATATGAGAAAATTAATGAGGCTATTGAGAGTGGCATTGAAGTGGAGACCGTGTTTTCTTGTAGTATGTTGAATCGGAATGTTTCGGATGTGATTTGGGTACAGATTTTGGGGACTTTGTTGGATAATGCTATTGAGGCTTTGCAGGGGTATGGGGAAAACAAGAAATTATGGATAGAGATAGAAGAGGAAAATTCGTCCGGAGGAAAACTTTCTATAAGTATAGCGAATACTTATAGAAAAATGAAACAGTCTGAGATGGAGAAAATTTTTGAATTCGGTTACAGTACCAAGGGAGAGGGACGTGGCGTCGGCTTATATGATGTGAAACAATTGGTTTATAGGAACAAAGGAGATTTGATTATAGATAATGCGAAGAAAGATGGTTTGGATTGTTTAAAAATACAAATTATTTTATAGTTAACAAAATAGATATAGAGATCATAATGGAATAGGACTGCGGGCTGGTGAGTGAAGACACCAGTCTGGCAGCCCCTCTTTATCTAATCCTCTTTTAATTCCGGTTCACCGAAAAAAAACATACAAGGACCATGATAATAAATGAATCCTCCCAGTGCGATGCACAAAGTACTGAACTTGTACAAGAACGACTTGTTAAACTTTTTCATAGATTTCTCCTTTCCGTACCAATCTGGCACAAAATAATTGTATTATTTGCAAAATGATACTCCAGAACACAATGGAACGATGGGGCACATTTTCCAAAACAAAGTAAAGTATAGTATAAACAAACAGGATACCAGAAGAAAGATACCGCATTCCCTGATATCGTTTTAAAGTCATGGTTTTTCTCTTCTCGGAAGTCACCGGACCAATGAGATAAAGAAATATATTACACAAGGTCAGCAGTATTATCTGAACTTCCTGTGGAAGCACACATCCATCCAATGCCAAAATAATGACCGAAAAGAACAGAAAACTGAACAGGAAGCAGGACCAGTAATGCTTTAAATGAAGGCCTCCGGATATCCATCGGAGAGGAAGAAGTGCAATCAGACAAACAACAAATTCGGAATATTTTCCTATGCATAAAAAAAACAGAAAATAGAAAAGTAATTTTGAGGTTTCATAGAAAAATACTTTCAAAGTATAATCCATCCGTGCCATTTCCTTGTCTGTGAACTGGTAAGATGTCTGGATTTTATCTAATGATCTGCTGTATGCGCTCATGATATTTCCCCCTTTTGGGCACGAGTATAGTGGAAAATGAGAATAGGATTAAAATATTGGCGTAAGTGAGTCGATAAATACGGATAACGTAAAAAAAAGAGGGATAAAAGCAGAGAAATATACTTTCGTGCCGCAAATAGCAAACGTTATGAATGAATCTCTTGACATTTAAAGCTATGTATCCGTTGAACGAATCCGGAATGAAGTATGCTATTTTGGGAATAACGTAAAAAAATAAAGGAAAAAGACCGCTTTTTGTGATTTCATGCATCGAATTAGCATATTTTGAGAGTAAAAGATACATACATCTGGAAATTGTGCTAGAGTAGCTCCGTTATAAAATAACAGGAAGGAGCTAAAAGAGAAAGATGATAGATAGGGAAATTGGGTTTAGAATTATGAACCTTCGTTTGGATAGGGGATATTCCAGGGAATGTTTAGCGGAACTGGCGGGTATTTCGTCTAAATTTCTATTTGAAATAGAACGTCGTGCCAAAGGTTTTTCGGCAACGACATTAATCAATCTGGCGGATGCTTTGGAAGTCAGTCCGGATTATATTATGAAGGGCTATATTGATTTGAAGATTCAGGGGGAAATTGCGGAGATACTGGGGAAGTTTGAACTCAAATCTTTGGAAAAAGTAGAAAAGCTGCTCAATATTGCATATGATCTGGCGCATTATGATTAGCCGAAGATGCCTGCTTTGAATAAAATTCCATTTATGAACCATACTAAGTTCTGAGTTGTTTGGAAAAACAATGCAGAAAGGAACGTATGTCGATGAATGAGAAAAAAATGGTGGGCAAGCGTAGTGTTCTGTTCTCGCGTCCTCCAGTCATCATTGGGGCGGGGAGTGTAGCCGGAGAGAAAGAGGGCGAGGGCGCCTTTGGTAAGTGCTTTGATCTTGTTGAGACGGATCCGCTTTTTGGGGGACAGACATGGGAAGAGGCAGAGAGTAAAATGCAGCAGCTGGCAACGCAGATTGCTTTGCGTAAAGCGGGGCTGGAACCACAAGAAGTACGTTATCTTGTTGCAGGTGATCTGCTGGGGCAGCTTATTGCTACTTCTTTTGGTATTATGAATTTCAATATTCCGATGTTTGGTGTGTATGGAGCCTGTTCCACAATGGGCGAATCCCTGGCCATTGGTTCCATGCTCGTGGATGGAGAATTTGCAGATTATGTAGTGGCACTGACATCCAGTCATTTTGCCAGTGCAGAAAAGCAGTTCCGCTATCCTTTGGCGTATGGCAGCCAGCGTCCATACTCGGCAACGTGGACGGTGACAGGAAGCGGTGCGGTTGTGTTGGCATCAGCAAGAGCGAAATGGAAGCGGAAGGAAACCGGATATGTGGAAGTCAGTGGGATTACCACAGGAACAATAACGGATTATGGGATCAAGGACAGTATGAATATGGGAGCCTGCATGGCCCCGGCTGCCTGTGATGTAATTCTGCACAATTTCAAAGATATGGGGATTGGGCCGGACTATTATGATCGCATTGTCACCGGGGACCTGGGAACTATCGGCCAACGGATTCTGGTTGATATGCTCCGAGGATATGGCTATGATATTGAAAAGCGGCATTTCGACTGCGGAACAGAAATATATTACAACAAGGAACAGGGGACGAATGCAGGAGGTAGTGGATGCGGCTGCAGTGCCATTACTCTGTGTGGATACATTTTGGAGAAGATGAGAAAGAATGAGTGGAAACGAGTACTGTTTGTGCCAACGGGAGCACTGTTGTCTACGGTAAGTTTCAATGAAGGAAATTCTATACCGGGGATTGCACACGCAGTTATGCTGGAAGCCGTGTCTGGTTCGGGAAAGGAGATGGAATCGTGGAATATGTAATTACTTTTTTGGTAGGTGGTGCCATTTGTGCCTTGGTTCAGCTTATTATGGACAATACCAAATTGCTGCCGGGACGTATTATGGTAGGTCTGGTATGTACGGGAGCTATCATCAGTTTTCTGGGCTGGTATGAGCCATTTGTGAACTGGGCAAAATCAGGCGCCTCTGTGCCGTTAATTGGTTTTGGACATTTACTTTTTAAAGGAGTGAAAGAAGCGGTAGACAACCAGGGATTTATCGGAACCTTTTACGGAGGGCTAGAAAGTGCAGCAGTTGGAATTTCGGGTGCATTAATCATGGGGTATCTTGCCAGCTTGATTTTTAAGTCCAAGATGAAATAGAGGTTTCGTTGACAGGGCGGTCTATGAATAATAGAATCAGCGCATTCTATTGTTTGTAGACCCTCTTTTTGTCGTTGCAATACAACATTCATTGTTTGGTTTTGTATATTTACTTGATTTTGTGATTGTGATACAATAAAAATAATTGTGGAATCTTATAGAAAGTGGGGAGATTGTGTGAAACGACCGGAGAAACAGTATGAAAAATACTGGTATGCAGGCTTGACTGGCTTTTT